>NZ_RCNY01000047.1:0-141712 GCF_004307635.1 Pseudomonas sp. Sample_22 | reverse complement strand
ATCGCCGATGGTAGTGTGGGGTTTCCCCATGTGAGAGTAGGTCATCGTCAAGATTCAAATTCAAAACCCCTGTCTGCTAACGCAGACAGGGGTTTTGTCGTTTCAGGGCAGCCAAAAGCCGTTGGCGGTCACCGCAAAACAAAAGCCTTATACAAATAACTTCAACACATTGTTCATCGCATCATCGGCAAAGCCCTGGACGAACGCCTGGAACCCTGGCATCGCGTCAGCACCTCCCTGCGCCGGTTCGGCGATGATCGTCCAGGTCGCAACGGATTTGCCTGAATCAATGGGAGTCACCTGCATCGCCGCCCACAGATTGGCCACACCCAGGGTGTTGTAGATCGTGGTCCAGGTCATGCTCATCGTGTGATCGTCGTGGGAGTTGAGTTGCTCGACGACAAGGTTGCCGTCCCTGAAGTGCTTTTTGCGCAGGGAAGCCACTCCCTCACCCGTCATTTCAATGTGCGACAGCGCAGGTATGAATCGGTCGAAGCCGGCAAAGTTGCCGACAACGGCCCAGACCCGTGCGGCCTCGGCAGGGATTTCCACCGAGGATACAACGTGGCAGCCTTGTGGATTTTGGATCAGGGTATCGGGTTGCAGAGTGCTCATGGTTTTGCTCCGTGCGGGTTGGGATGACTCAGATGAAATTGATTTCCTTGAGGTAGTCGCAGCCACGGCGCAGCAGCGCCGTGGTCTTTTCCGGATAACACGCGCCCATCTGCCACACACCGGCCTGGGCGTTGTCGTGACCGATCATCGAGATGTCGCCGATGTCTTCTTCAAAGCCGTTGAGGTAGAAGCCGAGCACGCCGAACAGCGCGTTATCGCTGTCGACCCGAGCCAGTTGCTGCTGCCAGTCTGCAACGCTGACCAATGAAAATTCCTGCCCGGCTTCACGAAACGACGCCACGTATCGGTCCCAGCTCAGGGGCTCGGGGTTGTGCAGGTTGAACACCGCTTTTTCCGACTGATAGCGGCTGGCATGGAAGGCGATGAAGCGGGCGAGGAAGTCCACCGGCATCAGATCGAAATTCAGCGCGAACTCCGGCACCTGGCCCAGTTGGATCGAGCCTTTGAGCATCAACATCAAACGGTTCTTGTGTGGCTGGCAGACGCCTGTAAGGCTGTTGAAGCTGATGTTGCCGGGGCGATAGATATTGACTTGCACACCGCGCTCCCGCGCCCGTTGCAGGATCCGCTCGCCGACCCATTTGGACAGGTTGTAGCCGTTCTTGATGTAGATGGGTGGAGTCTGCGCGGCGGGCAGCTCCAGTACCTTGCCATCTGCGGAAACCGCGCTGGAAGCCGAGAGCGTCGAGACGAAGTTGAAGATCTTTTTGCTGTGTCCTTCGCAAAGCCGCAGGCATTCGAAAATCGGCTCGACGTTGTCCCGCGCCAGCGATTGGTAATCGAGTACGTGATTGACGTTGGCGGCGTTGTGCACCAAGGCGCCGAACTCTCGATCCAGGCGCAGGTAAACCTCGTCGGCCAGGCCCAGGCCTGGCTGGGTGATATCTGCCGCGTACACCCGCACCCGACTCAGGTCCAGATGCTCCAGGCGGTTCTCACGCAACGCCTGAGCAAACCGCTCAGCCGCCGTTTGCCCGTTGCCGTCGCGGACCAGACAAGCGACTTCACTGGCGCCCCACCCCAACAGCGCTTCGACGATGTGCACCCCGACGAAACTGTTGGCGCCGGTGACGATGACTTTGTGTACATCGCCCAGACGGCTGATGGGCAATGGCTGCACATGCAGTTCGCGAGAGGCATCGGCCAAGGCTCGGTCGCTCAATACTTCTTCACGGCCTGAACCCCGCACCAGTGTCGCAAGCTTGGTGATGGTAGGCAGTTCGATGAAGCGGTTGATCGATATGCTGCGACCGAATTCTTCGCGCAAACGCAGGAGCATGCGCGACAACAGGATGGAGTGACCTCCCAGATTGAAGAAGCTTTCATCGGTGGAAATATCGCCGGCCGGCAACTCCAGCAGATCGGCCCAGATCTCCAGCAGCAGCGCTTCATCGGCATTGACCGGCAGGCGTCGCGGGGTGTTTTCGCTGACACTGACCGGCAGCGCCAGCAGCGCTTTGCGATCGACCTTACCGTTGCTGGCGTACGGCATGCCCGCCAGTTCGGTCCACGCCACCGGCTGCATGTACTCCGGCAGATACTGCATGGCGTGAGCCTTCAGCGCATCGCGCGCCATACCGCCATGGTGTTCTTGAGGCTGTGCAAGGAAGGCCAGGATTCGACGATGGCTGTCGATCACCACCGCCACTTGGCGGTACAACTGGCTGTCGCGCAGGCAGCGTTCGATCTCTTCTGGCTCGACTCGGAAACCGCGAATCTTTACCTGATTGTCGCGCCGTCCGCACAGCTCGATCCCTTCGTTCGTCCACTTCGCTATGTCCCCGGTGCGATAGACACGCAAGTGCTGGCCATCAGGCAACGTCAGGGTCAGATAGCGTTCGGCGGTCTGCTGCGGGTTGTTCAGATAACCCAGGCACACACCGGGCCCTGCGATGTACAACTCACCGACGGCATGCTCTGTCACCGGTTGCAAATCATCATCGAGGATCAGCACCTGACTGTTGGCGATCGGATCGCCGAGGGTCCGGTTGTTGTCATCCCTTTGCAACTGCCGCGCAGTAATCAGCACGGTGGCTTCGGTGGGGCCATAGAGGTTGTGGAGATTGCCTTGGCGAGTCAGTTGCTGGATCACCCACGGCTCGCAGACATCACCACCCGTCATCACGTGTTCGAGGTTGTGCAATGACTCCAGCGGCAGAATGCTCAGCAGCGCTGGTGGCAAAAAGGCGTGGCTCAGTTGCCGAAGACGGATCAGCTCCACCAGTTGCAGCGGATCGCGGCGCTGGTCTTCAGCAGGCACGATCAATTCGGCACCCTGCAGCAGCGTCGGGAAAATATCGATCAGCGATGAGTCAAAGCTCACTGAGGAAAATTGCAGAACCCGACTCGCTTCGGTCAGCTGCACATAGTCGGCATACCATGCGGTGAAGTGAGCAAGATTGGCCTGGCTGAGCAACACGCCTTTGGGCTGGCCGGTGGTTCCCGATGTGTAGAGGGCCATGCACGGCGCCTCAAGCGCTGGACGTTGACGCATCAACGGTTGCTCAAGATTGACGTCGCTGGCATCGATCGAAGTGATATCGAATCCCGGCATTTGCGCGGCAAGCGGATGCTGACCGTCATGCAGGAGTAACACCGCACCGGCATTTGACAGGATGTACCGCTGACGTTGCAGCGGATGGCTTGGTTCCAGGGGTAAATACACCGCGCCGCTGCCCAGAATCGCCAGGATCCCTGCGTACAACGCGCTGCATTTCGGCAGGCAGATTCCCACCACCAGCGGGGCTTCATGCTGGCTGAGCAAGGGCTGCAATCGCTGCTCGATAGCACGGCTCAGGGTGTGCAACTGGCGATAGTCGAGGGTGGTCCCGGCAACGGTCAACGCAGGCCTGTCGGCACTCTGAATGAAACGCTGTTCAAGCCGTTCGATCATCGGTATTTCGGCGAGCTCCAGCAGCCATGGTGCAGCGGTTGCATTACGGCGATGGATGTAAGCGAGGCTGTCGAGATACAGCAGGTTTTCGAACGTTGCGAAGTGAGGGCAAATGGCCGGTTGTGCAAGCAGGAAATACTCAGCGTCGCGGGAGTAGCGACTGACCAGCAGGGCGACGTGATCCACCAGTTCCTTGATTGCGCGCAGACGCAGTGCCTGACCATTGCCCGAGGGTTCATCGGCAATCGGCACGCGACTGACCAAAGTCGCATCAACGGTGAATAACAGATCCAGCGGCGATAATCCTGAAGCTGCCGAAGGGCCGATGCCCAGTTGCAGCGTCAGGCGCGGTGCAGGACTGAAAACAAGCGGGTTCAGGCTGGCATCATCGATCATCAGATCCAGATGCTCCGGCAAGGGTGCATCGATTGTCGTTACCCGTGTCAGTGCATGACCGTGTTGTTCGAGTTCCAGCGCCAGGTCGGTCAGGGCCTGGCTGTGGCCGGCAAGCAGAATTTCGAGACGTCTCATGACGGGGTCCTCGTCAAAGCAAATAGTCACTCAAGGCGCTTTGCACGCACGGCGAATCGAGCAGCGAACTGCTGCGGAAAAACCGCACGATGTTGGCGACCAGCGGGTGATGGCGATTGATCGGGAAGGCCAGGCCGGACACCTCATTCTTGAGGGATTGGCGCGCGGCATCGCTGATCTGCAAGGCGTCGATCAGTTGGAAGTCAAAGGCCTTCTGGATGTCGTTGGTCAGGTAGTGGCTGATGAACACCGGGAGGATTCGCGCGATGCACTCGCGGTCGGCTGCGCTTGCGGTGTGCCAGTAGATGCGCACCATCCGCGACCAGAATCCGGAGTGCCGGCCCTCGTCGAGCAAGTGGTCGGCCATCAAGCCCTTGATCGACTGCTTGACGGTATCGTCCTTGGCGAACGCGGCAACGTCGCCGGTCACGGTGTTTTCGGCAATCGCCACGCAAATCAGCTCCACAGCGCTGTGCAGGTGTTCCGGTGCCATAGCGATGGCTGCCGGGATCGCCCGGCTCAACTCGATTTCCTCAGGCAGCCCGATGGGGCTGATGCCAGTCATGGCGATGGCCTGCTGCATGAAATCCATGGCGACCAACGCGTGGTAATCCTCATCGACCACCACCGTCATGGCGTCGTAGCGACAGGCGAACGGGAATGCCACGGCGAAGCGATTCTTGGCAATGCTACGGGCGGTCTTGTCGACGATTTCCGTTTCGAAGATCACCACGTCATTGATGAATTTGTAGAGCGTCTGCACCAGGGCGAAGTCGCGCTGCTCCGGGCACTCGCGCACAAACGTCTGGCTGAGAACCAGCGGTTGCCGGCTCAGCGGATAAATCAGCCTGTCGTCGTTCTCCAGCAGGCGACGCGGGCGTGTGCGGATGGTGGCGCGGCTCTCCCAGGCATCGGCGAACGACAGATAGTCGGCGGCGTTCATGGGTTCACCTCCGCCAGAAGCTCGTTCATGCTCAGGCGCAAGCCGTCCCACAGAGCGATGCGACTGTCTACGGCGGCGATGGCGCTGGCGTACACGTCTGCTTCGCGTTGCGGGTCGCTGTCGACCAGTCGCGCGAGCAGTCGTTCTGCAGCGGGGCCGTGGTCTTCAGCGTCGACCTCGATGTGGCGTTCCAGGTAGTAGCGAAATGTCGGGGCTTGTTCGATACCGATACCCCAGTCGTCGAGGATGCGCTGGAACATTTGTGGAATCACACTCTCGCGGCCATGCAGAAATGCCGCTGCGACACTGTGGCCAGGCGCATGCAAGGCGGTATGCAGCGTATGGCGCACGAACCGCGCGGCCGCCGGGTTCACCTTGATACTTTGCAACGCTACGTCATAGCTCACGCCTTCCTGCTGCAGCGCCACAAACCGCTCGACGGCGGTCGTACTCGCGCCGACTTCGCGCATGGCATCCAGGTACAACTCGAAATGGCTGTAGTGGCCTTGAGCGGGGCGGTCATCGGACTCTTCGCCCAGTACGATCTCGTTGATCAATCGTGCTGCCTGCGGGTCGCGTGGCGGGAGCCAGGGCAATTGCGTACAGGTCAGCTCCTGTTGCAGTCGTTTGGTCAGCGACATGAAATCCCAAACCGCAAAAACATGGGTTTCCATAAAACGCCGCAATACTGGAAGTGAGTGTATTTCGGAGAATATCGGGTGCGCACTCAGTTGCGATTTTTTTTGTTCAAGATGCTCTTTGGTTGGTTTCATCGGCGAGCCTTTAGTTGTCTGGTATGAAGGAGTGGTCACTCTTTATTGTTGGTAAAAGTTTTCTTGTGGCGAGCGAATGCCTCAATCTGAATGATTTTGTTAAGGTGCTGTAAGGGCTGCTGCTGTGGCTTATCAGCCGGCGCCATATATCGGCCTGGAAAAACTAGTACACAAATTAAGTGTCGGGCAAGTTATTTTTCAGATATTTTAAAGTTAAACTTTTTCGGGTGCGGCAAGTTTCTATAAGACTTTTTGAATAAGTTTTATTTGGTCGTAGTTGCTCCTTCCGTCTTTTAAAAGTCAGAATTTTAATAAAGAGTGAATGCCTCACTCGAAGCAACTTTCTGGGCTAAATCGTTGAAGTGATATGAGGGGGAAGTTCGCCGGGAATAGCGCCGACTCTCCTGTTCCCGTGGCAAGGCTCCTTCCGTAGGTTCCTGGTGCGGGGGGCTGCTGCTTAATTGCGATGCGTCGCCCCGTTCATGGGTTGTCGGCACCCCAGGAGTGAGCGTAATTCAAGACAGCCGCTATCACCGAATTCGGGAATCGGAGAGGGCATAAGGGGATGGGAAATTTGTAAGTGGATCGTTCGGTTTCAAGCGGGCTGGGCGCGGCATGACGGAAAGGGAGCAAGCTCCCTCATCACTGTTTTACTTGGAGAGTTTTCGACTTTGGGCTTCAGGGCTGGCGAGGTAACGGGTGATGACCTCGACGCCACGATTGAGGTGATGAACCAGCAACTTCACCGAACTGTCGACATCCCGCTCTTGGGCAGCATGCAACATGGCCCGGTGGTCTTCCTGGGACAATTTACCCAGGCCCATTGCTTCCAGATTGAAGCGCAGGAAGCGTTCTTCCTCGTTCAAGCCATCTTCCACCAGTTTCAGCAGGCGCTTATTGGGTGCCTTGCTGTACAGCGACATGTGGAACAGGCGATTGAGCCGGCCGATTTCGCTGTAGTCGTGTTCGGTTTCCAGCTCATCGATATAACGGGCGGCCTGTTCGAGGTCAGCAATCTCCAACAGCGGCACCGACATGCGCAGCGCCTCGGACTCCAACAGTATCCGCAGGGCATAGGTTTCCGCAGCGTCGCCTTGAATCAGCGGCGCGACAACCGCGCCTTTATGGGCGACCACGTTGAGCAGCGCCTGGGCTTCGAGCTGACGCAGGGCTTCGCGCACCGGCATACGGCTGACACCGAAGAGGTCGGCCAGATCTTGCTGGCGCAGGGCGATGCCGCAGGGCAGGCGACCATCGAGAATCGCCGAACGCAGGGTTTCCTCGATGACTGAGCGAGCCAAGTGAGCGGGAATCGGCCCGTTGACCTTGATACTGCTGAGCGGATTGGGCTTTTGTGTCACTACTACGCACCCTGATTGGCTATTTGGTTTTTTGGATCCAACTGACACTAGTAACTGCCTGGAGGCTTGTCAAACGCGCAACGCAGCGCTTTCTTTGAGTCTAGCGCGCCCTTGGTGATCTCACCGTGCCATTGTTTTTTAGCGGATTAACCTACACCATCAACCGACTTCCAACTGTCTACCCTGGATGCCGCGCATTGGCAGTACGTTTCCCGATACCCCGGATGTTGTGCTGGCTGTGCGGTGCGATGCTGTTGGCCGGTGTAATGCTGGGCGATGTACTGGGCGATTGGGATTTCTCGTCGATCAGCCGCCGGGCGCAGGCATTGTACGGACCTTTGGGCGAAGGTCAGCAGCGTATTGATGACTGGCAATACTTGCTGGCCAGCCAGAGCAAGGCCAGCGAACTGGAACAGCTCGACCGGGTCAACCGGTTCTTCAACCAGCGCATACGCTACGTCGAAGATGCCGACCTGTGGCATCAGGCCGATTACTGGGAAACGCCGGTCGAAGCCCTGTTCAAAGGCGCCGGCGATTGCGAGGACTACGCTATCGCCAAGTATTTCAGCTTGCGTCATCTGGGCGTTGCCAGTGACAAGCTGCGCATCACCTACGTGAAGGCGCTGCAATTGAATCGTGCGCACATGGTCTTGACCTATTACGCGAGCCCCCAGGCCATGCCGCTGGTGCTCGACAGCCTGATCGATGATATCCGGCCAGCCAGCCAACGAACGGATCTGCTGCCGGTCTACTCTTTCAATGCAAACGGGTTGTGGTTGCCCGGTGCCAAGGGCAACCAGAGGGTCAGTGACAGCAAGCGTCTGTCTCGTTGGCAGGACGTGCTGAAAAAAATGCAGGCCGAAGGATTTCCGGTCGAGTCGA
This sequence comes from Pseudomonas sp. Sample_22, assembly GCF_004307635.1. Taxonomy (NCBI): domain Bacteria; kingdom Pseudomonadati; phylum Pseudomonadota; class Gammaproteobacteria; order Pseudomonadales; family Pseudomonadaceae; genus Pseudomonas; species Pseudomonas sp. Sample_22. Next base: position 133,693 of record NZ_RCNY01000047.1, on the reverse strand, counting down.
TTAACTAGGAGCCGCCCACAGATGTCATTGTTCAAACAGCTGTTGATCGCAATCTGTCTGTTCCTGGTCATCGCCTTCACCGGTAGCTTCATGGTCAGCCTGGAGAGTTCGCGAACTCAGTATGTCAATCAGCTGCGCTCCCATGCCCAGGACGCCGCGACGGCGCTGGCGCTGTCCCTGACGCCGAACATCGATGATCCGGCAATGACTGAGTTGCTGGTCAGTTCGATTTTCGACAGCGGCTATTACGCGAGCATTCGCGTGGTCGATCTGGCAAACGACAAAACGTTGGTCGAGCGCAGCGGCATCCCGGCCGATACCGATGTCCCGGCCTGGTTCGTCAAATTGATCGGGCTGGAACCTGCCGGTGGCGACGCGATCGTCAGCCGTGGCTGGGAGCAGGCCGCGCGGGTCGAAGTGGTTAGCCACCCCATGTTCGCCCTGGCCAAACTGTGGCAGAGCGCGTTGGGCAGTCTGGCGTGGTTGCTGCTCTGTGGGGTGGTCAGCGCGATACTGGGTGCGCTGTTGTTGCGGCGCCAGTTGAAACCGCTGGATTACATGGTCCGGCAGTCCCACGCCATCGCCCGTCGCGAGTTTCTCAGTTTGCCTGACCTGCCGCGCACCCCTGAATTGCGGCGCGTGGTGCAGGCGATGAATCAGATGGTCGAGAAGCTCAAGGCGCTGTTTCAGGAACAGGCCGAGCGCAGTGAAAAACTGCGGGCGGAGTCTTATCAGGACAATTTGACCGGGCTGGCCAACCGGCGATATTTCGAGATGCAATTGCATGCGCGGGTGAGTAACCCTGAACAGGCCAGCTCTGGTTATTTGCTGTTGTTACGGGTTCAGGATCTGGCGGGTCTCAACCAGCGCCTGGGGGGGCAACGTACAGACGAATTGTTGCGGGCGGTCGGCGAGCAACTTTCCAGAGCGTGCGCCCGATACCCGGAAACCCAGAATTTGGTGACCCGCATTCGTGGTGGCGAATTTGCCGTGCTGGCGCCGGGGCTGGTGCGTGAAGAAGCATTGCAGTTGGCGCAGCACCTCGACATCGCCATGACCAGCCTGCATGCGACCGGTGCGACGGACGTGGCCAAGGTGGCCGCGATCGGGCTGGCGCCATTTGTTTATGGCGACGCGCCGCCATCCGTGCTCGCATTGGCGGATCAGGCGTTGGCGCAAGCTGAAGGCCTGGGTGATTCGAACTGGGTCTGCCTTGACCAGAGCGCTTTGGCCGGTGTCGGCGACGATCATCATGCCTGGCACGATCTGCTGGATCAGGCGTTGAAGCAGCGGCGCTTCACCTTGTTTTTTCAACCGGTGGTGGCGAGCCAGGACACGCAATTGGTGCTGCACTACAAAGTGCTGTCACGGTTGATCGACGATCAGGGCCAGAGCATTCCGGCAGGGCGCTTTCTGCCGTGGCTGGAGCGGTTCGACTGGACGGCGCGACTGGATCGCCTGATGTTGGAGTTAGTGCTGGAACAGATGGCCGACCACGAATCGACCCTGGCACTGAACCTGTCTTCGGCAACCGTTGAAGATCCACAGGCATTGAATGCGCTGTTCGAGCTGCTGCGCTCGCATTCCAATCTAGGGCCGCGACTGACCCTGGAAATCGGCGAAGAACAACTGCCCGATCAAGCCATGCTTGAAGATCTGACACGGCGCCTGCGCGAGCTCGGGTTCACGTTGAGCCTGCAACGTTTTGGCGGGCGCTTCAGCATGATCGGCAACCTGGCGCGGCTGGGGTTGGCGTACTTGAAAATCGATGGCAGCTACATCCGTGCGATTGATCAGGAGAGCGACAAGCGCTTGTTCATTGAGGCTGTTCAACGGGCGGCCCACAGCATTGATCTGCCGTTGATTGCCGAACGGGTCGAGACCGAGGGCGAACTGGCGGTGATTCGCGAGTTGGGGGTGTATGGGGTTCAGGGGCGGTTGATCGGGGAGCCGAGGCCTTGGGGGTAGGGTTGCCTGTGAGGTTGCCATCGCTAGCAGGCTAGCTCCCACATGGGCTCATGTCGTACACACTCCCTGCGATCAATACCGATCTACTGTGGGAGCTAGCCTGCTAGCGATGGCGTCAGCACAGACAACACAATTGCTGTGGGAATGTTCCTAGAGGGGACACCGGCGTCGGAGATTTCCTTCAAGTTGTAGTGGTGTCGGTGAACTTGTTTGGCCAAGTGCCCAAGCCTAGTCTGAGTTTGTCACTGAATAAGCAGTGACTCGGACGTGCAAATCCGACCAGACTGTTTGACACGCGTATTGCCATTCCTCAGATGAGCATTAGTATGCCCACTGCTTTATGGCGGCTGCGCGCAGGAGATCCTCGGATCTGCTGGGTGTCTAAACAGGCCCGGTTTTGCACACCTGCGCACGGCCGCCACCCATTTCGCGTGCAAACGAAAGGCGAACGGCCCCCACTACTGTTTAGGATGGCCTCTATGTTCAAAGTCACGCCAAATCCGCCGGAAACCCCTGGCGACACTCCCGAAACCAAGCCCCACAAAAACCACCTCTTCACCGTCGCCGACGACATCAACATCGAAGCCCTGTTGGCCAACGCCTCCGAAGATTTACTGTCCATCAGCGCCATCGCCGCCGACCTGGCGGACGATGTGGAAGGCTCACGCCGATCCGTTGCGCTGGCGCTGAGCCGCATGGCTGACGGGGTGCATTTGTTGGTGGAGCGGGCGCTGGATCACCTCGAATCGCCGGAGCTGCTTGAGTTTTTGTTCAAGGACAAGCCGGCGGTGAGCTGAAGATCGCCATCGCGGGCAAGTCGAATCGTCGCACCGCCGCTCCCACAGTGGTTGCAGGTGTTAGCAAAATTTGTGCATCACACATAACTCTGTGGGGCTTGCCCGCGATGGCGTCAGTACAGGCAATAAAAAACTCAGATCACCCCATCCTCATCATCATCCACCAAATGACTCAACCCGCCCAACGCCTCCCGCGCCTGGCTGCGGTCCATGAGTTTGGCCTGTGCCGGCGCCGGCAGGTCGGTGACGAGGATCACACCTTTGTTGATCAGCACTTCGATCAAATCGTCGATGACCCGGATCATTTCCAGGTCGCTCTTGCGCAATTGCTTGAGCTGTTTGATCTGCTGGAGCTGGTTGAGGCTTGTGTTCATCAGTTCATTGGCAAACCAGGCCTGGAGGTCAGGATGGTCGGCCGGCAGCGTTTCCGTGGCTTCGGCGTAGTCTTGGGCTTCGACGCGCAGCAGTTGCCCGGCTGTATCGCGTTGCACGTAGAACATGGAACATTCCTCACAGAGAACCGCGTCATGCTGTCAGCAGCATAGGCGAATTCAGCCATATGGTTATTCGCTAACGGTATTTAAATTCCTTTTCTTATATCTATAAAGTCAACCACCTGCGTACCTGCCGACCAATCGGCGCGCCGCACGACACGAACCAACACGATATCCGTGAGTTTCTGATCGACGCGCGCGCCCTTGAGCGTGCCGTGCGTGGGAGTGATTTATGTCAGCAGCCGTATCCGCAGCGCCAGCCATCGCGCCACAACACTTTGAAGTTCGCCCGTTCAGCGGCGCAGTGGGCGCCGAAATCATCGGCCTGGATTTGTCCCGCCCGATCAATGATCAGGACTTCGCCCACATCCATCGCGCCCACCTGGATCATCATGTGGTGGTGTTCCGCGACCAGCGCATCACCCCCGAACAACAGATCGATTTCAGCCGCCGTTTTGGCGTGCTGCAGATCCATGTGCTCAAGCAGTTTTTGTTGGCCAACCACCCGGAAATCCTCATCGTTTCCAACATTGTCGAAAACGGCCAGAACATTGGCCTCGGTGATGCCGGCAAGTTCTGGCATTCCGATCTCTCCTACAAGGAACTGCCGAGCCTGGGCTCGATGCTGCATGCCCAGGAACTGCCATCCGAGGGCGGCGACACGCTGTTCGCCGACATGCACAAAGCCTGGGACAACCTGCCGCTGGCGCTACGCAAAGCGGTGGAAGGTCGCTCGGCGGCGCACTCGTACACGGCGCGCTACAGCGAGAGCAAATTCGAAGGCAACTGGCGCCCGACGCTGACCCCGGAACAGCTCGCCCAAGTGGCGGAAGTCATTCACCCGGTGGTGCGCACCCACCCGGAAAATGGCCGCAAGGCATTGTTCGTCAGCGAAGGGTTCACCACCCGCATCGTCGGCCTGCCGCAGGACGAGAGCCGGCAACTGCTGGCCGAATTGTTTGCCCACAGCGTGCTGCCGCAAAACATCTACCGCCATCAATGGCAGGCCCACGACCTGGTGTTCTGGGACAACCGTTCGCTGATTCACCTTGCCGCCGGATGCCCCAGCCATCTGCGCCGCAAGCTGTATCGCACCACCATCCAGGGCGACGCGCCTTTCTGATTTGCCGGAGATCGATCATGTCCAAACGTCTTCCATTCACACCGCTGGCCGCCGCCATCGGCCTGGGTTTCAGCCTGATTGCCGGTAGCCTGGTGGCGCCGAGCGTGGCCCAGGCCGAAGGTGAAATCCGCATCGCCGAACAGTTCGGCATCGTTTATCTGTTGCTCAACGTGGTGCGCGATCAGAACCTGATCGAGAAGTACGGCAAGCAGGAAGGCCTCGACATCAAAGTCGACTGGACCCAGCTCTCGGGCGGTGCAGCGGTCAACGATGCGCTGCTCGCAGGCTCGATTGACATTGCCGGTGCCGGTGTCGGCCCACTGCTGACCATCTGGGATCGCACCCACGGCAAGCAGAACGTCAAAGCCGTGGCCTCCCTGGGTAACTTTCCGTACTACCTGGTGAGCAATAATCCGAAAGTCAAAACCATCGCCGACTTCACCGAGAAGGACCGTATCGCGGTGCCGGCCGTGGGTGTCTCCGTGCAGTCGCGCTTCCTGCAATACGCCGCCGCCAAACAGTGGGGCGACAAGGATTTCAATCGCCTCGACAAATACACCATCGCCGTTCCGCACCCGGATGCCACGGCAGCGCTGGTGGCTGGTGGCACGGAGCTGACCGGACATTTCTCCAACCCGCCGTTCCAGGATCAGGCACTGGCCAATCCGAACGTGCACGTGGTGCTCAACACTTACGATTTACTCGGCCCGAACTCACCAACGGTGCTGTTCGCCACCGAGAAATTCCGCAACGAAAACCCGAAAACCTACAAAGCCTTTATCGATGCCTTGACCGAAGCAGCCACGTTCGCGCAGAACGATAAAGGCGCGGCAGCCGACACCTACATTCGCGTCACCAAGGCGAAAATCGACCGCGCGGCGTTGCTGAAAATCATCGACAACCCGCAGTTCGAATTCAGCGTCACGCCGAAAAACACCTACCCCTTGGCCGAGTTTCTTTACCGCGTCGGCGCGATCAAAAATAAACCCGATTCATGGAAGGACTACTTCTTCCAGGACGCCAAACCACTGCAAGGGAGCTGATCGACATGAATGCCCCCTTGCAAGGCCACACGGTCAGCAAACCGGCCACGGCAGCCCAGGCGCTGTTGTCGGTCGATAACGTCAGCCTCGAATACCGCACGCCGCAGCGTGTGGTGCGGGCGACCCATCAAGTCAGTTTCGAGATCGATCCGGCGGACCGTTTTGTCCTGCTCGGGCCGTCCGGTTGCGGCAAGTCGACACTGCTCAAAGCCGCTGCCGGATTCATCCAGCCCGTGGAGGGCGAGATCCGTTTGCAAGGTCAGCGCGTCGACGCACCGGGGCCGGACCGGATCGTGGTGTTCCAGGAATTCGATCAGCTGCCGCCGTGGAAAACCGTCAAGCAAAACGTGATGTTTCCACTGCTGGCTTCGAAAACCCTCAAGCGCAAAGAGGCCGAAGAACGGGCGCTGCACTATCTGGAGAAAGTCGGGCTGGCGGCATTCGCCGACGCTTATCCGCACACCTTGTCGGGCGGCATGAAAGCGCGGGTTGCCATCGCCCGCGCATTGGCGATGCAGCCGAAAATCCTGTTGATGGACGAGCCCTTCGCGGCCCTTGATGCGTTGACCCGACGCAAGATGCAGGAAGAATTGCTGCTGCTCTGGGAGGAAGTGCGCTTCACCTTGCTGTTCGTTACGCACTCCATTGAAGAGGCGCTGGTGGTGGGTAATCGCATCCTGTTGCTGTCACCGCATCCGGGGCGAGTGCGGGCGGAAGTCCACAGCCATCAATACGATTTGCACAGTCTTGGCGGCGTGGCGTTCCAGGAATCGGCGCGGCGCATTCACAGGCTGTTGTTTGATGAAGGCCAGTCGCCGGAAACCGAACACGAACTGGATTTCGCCGATATCCGCATCGCTTATTGAGCCAATTGAAAGGAGGGCTCAATGAGCCAATTATCATCCCCGCGTGAAGCGTTCGAAACGGTTTTACCACCACTGACCAGCGTGCCGCTGGAGCGTGAATTGCCCCTCGGCCAACGTCTTTGGCAACAGGGCTGGCTGCGCAAAGGCCTGATCCTGATTTTGCTCGCGGTGTTGTGGGAAGCGGTTGCCCGCTACCAGAACAACGACCTGCTGCTTCCGAGTTTTCTGCAAACCGCCAGTGCGCTGTACGACGGCCTGTTCAGCGGTGAATTGCTCGGCAAGGTATGGATTTCCCTGGTGGTGTTGCTCAAGGGTTACCTGATCGGCATCGTCCTGGCGTTTGCCCTGACCACGCTGGCGGTGTCGACGCAGTTCGGTCGCGACCTGCTGAGTACCCTGACCTCGATGTTCAACCCGCTGCCGGCAATTGCACTGCTGCCGCTGGCGCTGTTGTGGTTCGGGTTGGGGCAGAACAGTCTGATTTTCGTGCTGGTCCATTCGGTGCTCTGGGCGCTGGCGCTGAACACCTACGCCGGCTTCCTCGGCGTCTCGGAAACCCTGCGCATGGCCGGGCGCAACTATGGCCTCAAAGGGATGCGATTCGTGCTGTTCATCCTGATCCCGGCAGCATTGCCGTCAATCCTCGCCGGCCTGAAAATCGGCTGGGCATTTGCCTGGCGCACGTTGATCGCGGCTGAGTTGGTGTTTGGCGCGACCAGCGGCAAGGGTGGATTGGGCTGGTACATCTTTCAGAACCGCAATGAGCTGTATACCGACAAGGTGTTTGCCGGGTTGGCGGTGGTTATTTTGATCGGGTTGCTGGTGGAGAATCTGGTGTTTGATTCGTTGGAAAGGGTGACGGTGAAGCGGTGGGGGATGGTGCGGTGAAAAACATCCCCCACTACTCTTGGATGGGTTGATATCGGAGGAGCGATCGATCGTTTTCTACAATGGCTCTTTTCGATCCCTTATATCCCTCACTCGTTTTTGACTCTCTGGAGATAGCGATCTTTTTACCTCATCTGGGTAGCGCGTCCAGATTGTGATCGTTTCCTTATCTGGAGGTCTCCGAGTTGGGGGAATTGGTGTCCAACTTCTGCCAGGATCTGAGTTAAAACCTCCGCGTTGACCGCCATCGGACGAGCCAGGAAGTGAGGCGCTAGTTCCCTGATTAGGCGTAGAGCTTGGCACCCCTCCGACTTTATGATGCAAACCTCCGACTTTCGCAGTGGTAAGAACTGGATTCGACATTGGCCTGGTCCCAAATGTCAGTGTTCCATTCGTAGGTAGAAAATCCGCCGTGTTGGACAAACCGAGTCCTTTAATGCTCGAGACCAAAGCTGTCACTGGGTTGTTGCTCACGGCAACATTCGCCCGATAGGTATTCACAAAGATATTTTTAACATCCATCAAGTTGGCAAAAGCCTTGCTCAGTACGGGGAAGGGCAAATGCCCTGATGAGTCGGTATTCATGACCGGCTCGCCACCGCAATACATATACGCATTCAACCCACCCTCCCCAAACGGGCTCCAACTGTCCGGGCTATGAAACCGCATCAATCGCGGGTTATAGGCGCGGTAGCCGTTACCCAGCAAATACCAACCGATATTCGCTTCACGCAACTGACCATTGAACCCCAATCGTGTCTCGACTTTCTGTTGAGCGGATTGCTCGCCATAAGCTGAGTAGGCGATGGTGTGGGTGCGGCCATCGACGATTTCGCCAATGACCGAATGGCTGATGTCGGTAGCCAGCAACACTGTGCGTGAACGGCTGCGGTCGTCTTGATCACCAGGTTGGCTCATGCCGGAGTCTCTACGTAAACGGGGCAGGCCTTGAGTTTTACTCGTATGAATCGGTTTGAGAACTATCAGAACTGATAGTGGCGTGAGTCGTTTTTTTGGGCTTGCTTGTGGGTAGGTGGTGTCAGTTCAGCCGCTTTCGCGAGCAAGCTTCGCTCCTACGAGGGGGGTGTGTCGTACGCCAATTTTGCAGCTGCCCAGATCCCCTGTAGGAGCGAGCCTGCTCGCGATGGGGCCGGTACTGCCTGCACCTCATCCAATCGTTGTTTGCTAGCATTGCGTCTGGATCAATCCGGACCAGAAACGAGTGCTCGCCATGCAACTGCCCGACATGAACCTTTTGGTCGCTCTCGACGCCTTGCTCGACGAGGGCAGTGTGGTCGGTGCTGCGCGGCGGATGAATCTGAGCCCGGCGGCGATGAGTCGAACATTGACGCGGGTTCGCGAGGCGATCGGTGATCCGATTCTGGTGCGCGCCGGTCGCGGTCTGGTGCCCACGCCCAAGGCGCTGGAGTTGCGCGAGCAGGTGCGCGATGTGGTGGAGCAGGCCGCGCAGTTGTTTCACTCGGCTCGCGTGGTGGATCTGAGCAGTTTGCGGCGGCGCTTCAGCATACGGGCCAACGACTTTTTCATTGGCATCTACGGTGGGAAGTTGTTCGACACCATGGAGCGCCAGGCCCCGCATTGCGAATTGCGTTTTGCGCCGGAGGGCGACGGGGATGACGAGGCCTTGCGCGAGGGCCGCATCGATCTGAGCGTCAGCAACAATCGGCCGCTGATGCCGGAAGTGAAAGTGCAGAATCTGTTTTCCACCCAGTTTGTCGGCCTGGTGCGCGAGGATCATCCCTTGCTCGATCAGGAAATCACCGCCGAACGTTTTGCCGGTTACTCGCATATCAGCATGTCCCGGCGCGGTATCGCCCGCGGGCCGATCGATGCGGCACTCAACGCCTTGGGGCTGGAGCGGCGGGTGGCGGTGATCGCGCCGAGTTTTCATGCGGCGATGTTCGCCTTGCCCGATTCCGACCTGATTCTGCCGGTGCCCCGGGAGACGCTGTTGAGCGTGCGCCGATTGGGGCTGAAGTTGCGTTCGTTCACCCTGCCCATCCCGCTGCCCACCATCGTGCTCAGCCAAGCCTGGCATCCACGCTTCGACAACGATCCCGCCCATCGCTGGCTGCGAGAAACCCTGAAAGCCTGCTGCGACGAGACATGGCTGGCCGCTCAGCCTTGATGGCCGCAAGGGCCATTAACACCTATGGATGGTGGTTGCGCTGACGCGGCGGTGTTAGTTTTTTCCGTCATTTTCCTGATGAGGCCGTGATCGCTATCGCTTGATTGACGTGGTTCAAATGCTGCGTCCGACGCACTTATAAATTGCCGATAAGTCAGTTTTCGTCAGCGATGAGCGTTCGTAGACTGCCACCTTCTTTTTTCGGAGTTGTACACCGATGACCTCCCTGACGGCCTCGGCGCCTTTGGCTGCGCCCATGACAGCGGCTGCGCCGATGGTGTTTGGCCCACGGCTTATCATTGGCCTGGTGGGCGTGTTGCTGGCTGTGTTGGTCTCCGGCCTGAACGAGATGGTGACCAAAGTCGCCCTGGCGGATATCCGGGGCGCCCTGGCCATCGGCTATGACGAGGGCACCTGGCTGGTCGCCAGTTACGCTGCGACTTCGGTGGCCGCGGCGGCGTTTGCCCCGTGGTGCTCGGTGACGTTTTCGTTGCGGCGCTTCACCCTGTACGCGATCAGTGCATTCACCCTGTTGGGGGTGCTGTGCCCGCTGGCGCCGAACTACGAAAGCCTGTTGGTACTGCGTACTTTGCAAGGCCTGGCCGGCGGGGCACTGCCGCCGATGCTGATGACCGTCGCCCTGCGATTTCTGCCGGCCAACGTCAAGCTCTACGGTTTGGCCGGTTACACCCTGACGGCCACCTTCGGCCCCGGACTGGGCACGCCGCTGGCCGGGCTCTGGACCGAATATGTAGGTTGGCAATGGACCTTCTGGCAAATCGTCGTGCCGTGCCTGATTGCCATGGTCGCGGTGGGCTATGGCATACCTCAGGATCCGCTGCGCCTGGAGCGCTTCAAGCAGTTCAACTGGCGCGGTCTGCTGCTGGGGTTCCCGGCGATTTGCATGCTGGTGATCGGCATTCTGCAGGGCAATCGGCTGGACTGGTTCGAGTCGAGTTTGATCTGCGGTTTGCTGGTGGGCGGGGTGCTGTTGCTGGTGCTGTTTCTGATCAACGAGTGGTCGCAGCCGATTCCGTTTTTCAAGATGCAGATGCTCGGCATCCGCAACCTGTCGTTTGCCCTGATCACCCTGGCCGGGGTGCTGGTGGTGTTGCTGGCGGTGGTGATTATTCCGTCGAGCTATCTGGCACAGGTTCAGGGATACCGCCCGGTGCAAACCGCACCGATCACGCTGATTGCAGCATTGCCCCAGTTGATCGCGCTGCCGTTGGTGGCGGCGCTGTGCAACTTGCGTTGGGTTGACTGCCGTTGGGTGCTGGGGATCGGCCTGAGCATGTTGACGCTGTCCTGCATGGGCGGTTCGCAGCTGACCTCGGCGTGGATTCGCGACGATTTCTATGTGCTGCAACTGCTGCAGATATTCGGCCAACCGATGGCGGTGTTGCCGCTGTTGATGCTCTCGACCGGCAGCATTCAACCCATTGACGGGCCGTTCGCGTCGGCCTGGTTCAACACCGTGAAAGGCCTGGCGGCAGTCATCGCCACCGGGGTGCTGGAAACCTTGACCACCCAGCGTCTGCACTTTCACTCGACGATGCTGGTGGACCGTCTCGGCAATTCGCCTCTGGTCGATAGCGACACTCCGGGCCTTGCCCGTCGCCTGCATGAGCAAGCCGTGGTGCTCGCCGCTTCGGATCTTTACCTGTGCATGGCCGGTGTCGCCGTAGCGCTGATCCTGCTGATTTTCTGGCTGCCGACGCGGATCTATCCGCCGCGCGCACCGACCTGAATGCTCCACTGAAACTGAAGGTTTTTATGACGACTCAATCAAAGCAAAAAGTGGCCGTGAGCGTTGCGGTCGTGATCACGCTAGGCGTTCTGGTTTATCTGCTTTCGCCCAACCTGTTCGGCCAGCGCACGCAGCAGAGCACCAATGACGCTTACGTCTCGGCGGACTACACGCTGGTGGTGCCGCGCGTTGCCGGTTTCATCAAGCAAGTGCTGGTGGAGGACAACCAGCAGGTCAAGGCCGGTCAGTTGCTGGCGCTGATCGATGACCGTGATCTGCGCGCCGCCGCTGAGGCCGCCGCAGCCGAATCGCTGGTGGCGCAGGCGCAACTGCAAAACGCCCGGGCGACTCTGGAGCGTCAAGCCTCGGTGATCGCCCAGGCGCAAGCAAAAGTGATTTCGGCCAAGGCGGAAATGGCGTTTGCCGAACACGAATTGAATCGCTACAACCACCTCGCCGGGGTCGGTGCGGGTACGGTGCAAAATGCACAGCAGGCCCGCACGCGCATCGATCAGGCCAGCGCGCAGTTGACCAATGCCACGGCGGTGCTGGCGGCGGAGCGCAAGCAGGTCGACATTCTCGCGGCGCAACGTGACGGGGCTGAAGGTGGCTTGAAACGCGCGCAAGCGAAGCTGGAAATCGCCAGTTATGAGCTGTCGTACACACGCATCGTCGCGCCGCAAGATGGCATGGTTGGCGAACGCGCCGTACGGGTCGGCGCCTATGTCACGCCCGGCAGCAAGTTGTTGGCGGTAGTGCCCTTGGCACAGGCCTACGTGGTGGCCAACTTTCAGGAAACCCAATTGACGAATGTGCAGCAGGGGCAAGCTGTGCAGGTGCGGGTCGATACCTTTGGCGGTGCGGCGCTGAACGGTCATGTCGAAAGTATCGCGCCGGCTACTGGCGTGACGTTCGCTTCGGTCAAACCGGACAACGCGACCGGTAACTTCACCAAGGTTGTGCAGCGGATTCCAGTGAAAATTGTGCTGGAACCGGGGCAGCCGATGGCTGAACGGTTGCGCGTGGGGATGTCGGTGGAGGCGCGGATTGATACGGCCAGTGGCAAGGTGAACGAGGTTGTTCAGCGATGATTTTTTCAGACAAACATCGATCCCTGTGGCGAGGGAGCTTGCTCCCGCTTGAGTGCGCAGCGCTCACGGATTTTTCGGCCGCTTCGCCGCTCAGCGGGTGCAAGCGCCCTCGCCACAAGGCGTTAGCCCAGTCAGCAGTGTGGGTTTTTAGTTTGTTTGCGTTGGGCGCCTGCACCGTCGGCCCGGATTTCCATAAGCCCGAATCGCCTCAAGTGACCGAGTGGGCCAAGCCTGCAAAAGCCGCCGCCAGTCAGGTCGTCAACGAGACCCTGGGTGAGCGTTGGTGGGAAGTCTTCAATGACCCGAAACTCTCGGCCCTGAGCCAGCGCGCCCTCACCGACAACCTCGACCTGAAGCTCGCCAGCAGTCGCTTGCAACAGAGCCGCGCCGTGCGCCAGGTGGTGACGGCCGATCGCTATCCCACAACCGCCGTCGGCGGCGGTTACGCGCGTAAACGTAACAGCGGCGAAGGCCTGATGGACCCGTCGGGGAACAACGGCAACGCCGCCTTCAATTTGTGGGACGGCGGTTTCTCCGCGTCCTGGGAACTGGATTTCTGGGGCCGGGTGCGCCGCGAAACCGAAGCCGCCGACGCCACTCTCGAGGTTGCCGAAAACGATCGTCGCGGCGTGTTGTTGTCGGTGCTCGCCGACACCGCACAAAACTATATTCAGTTGCGCGGTGTGCAAAATACCCGCGCCGTCACCGAGCAGAACCTCGATGTCGCTCGCCACAGCTTGAAGCTGTCGCAACTGCGTCTGGCGGACGGTGTCGCGACCGATCTGGATGTTGCCGAAGCCGCCGCGCAAGTCGCCGCTATCGAGTCGCGCCTGCCGGCGCTTGAGCAACGTCAGGCGCAATTGATCAACGCTTTGAGCCTGTTGATGGGCGAGCCGCCACAAGCGTTGGCTGCCGAGTTGTCCAGCGACGCGCCAGTGCCGCAGACGCCTCGTCAGGTCGCCATCGGGCTGCCATCGCAACTGGCCGAACGCCGTCCGGACATCCGCGAAGCCGAAGCCCGTTTGCATGCCGCGACTGCGAGCATCGGCGTGGCCAAGGGTGATTTTTATCCGCGCATCACGCTGTCGGGCAATGTCGGATCACAGGCCATGCAACTGAGCAATTTCGGCTCGTGGGGCTCACGGGCATTCGGCATCGGCCCGCAGTTCAGCTTGCCGTTGTTCGACGGCGGACGCTTGCGCGGCGTGCTGAACCTGCGTGAAGCCCAACAACAGGAAGCCGCCATTGCCTATCAGCAAACCGTACTGCGTGCCTGGCATGAAATCGACGATCAGTTGAGTGCCTATAACGCCAGTCAATTGCGCCGCGACAGCCTAGCCGAAGCGGTGCGGCAAAACCGGGTCGCCCTGCAGACCGCGCAACGGCAATACACCGAAGGAGTGGTGGATTTCGTCAACGTACTCACCGTTCAAAGCGCGTTGCTGGCGACCCAGGAGCAATGGGTCGAGAGTTCTGCTGGCGTGTCGCTGGCGGCGGTTGGCTTGTACAGGGCCTTGGGTGGTGGCTGGCAGTCGGTGTATCCGTTGGCGGCGCAACGCTGAGGACCGCTCAAGGCTTCGACGACAAATCCGCCATGCCCTTGAGCAACTCGATCGGCAACGGAAAGACGATGGTTGAACTCTTGTCGCCGGCAATCGAACTCAGTGTTTGCATATACCGCAGTTGCATCGCACCGGGTTGGCGGCCGAGCATTTCGGCCGCTTGCATGAGTTTTTCCGAGGCTTGCAGTTCGCCTTCGGCGTGAATCACTTTGGCCCGGCGTTCGCGCTCTGCTTCGGCCTGTTTGGCGATGGCGCGGACCATCGATTCATTGAGGTCGACATGCTTGATCTCGACGTTGGCGACCTTTATTCCCCAAGCGTCAGTCTGGGCGTCGAGCACTTGCTGGATGTCGGTGTTGAGCCGTTCGCGTTCGGCCAGCAATTCATCGAGCTCGTGTTTGCCGAGCACGGCGCGCAACGTGGTTTGCGCCAATTGGCTGGTGGCCATGAAAAAGTCCTCGACCTGGATGATCGCTTTTTGCGGATCGAGCACGCGGAAGTACAGCACCGCGTTGACCTTGACCGAAACGTTATCGCGGGTGATCACGTCTTGCGCCGGTACGTCGAGGACCACCGTGCGCAAGTCGACTCGGACCATTTGCTGGATCACCGGAATCAACAGGATCAGGCCGGGGCCTTTGACCTGCCAGAAGCGTCCGAGCTGGAATACGACACCGCGTTCGTATTCACGCAGGATGCGCAAAGTCGCCCCTGCCAATGCGATCAACAGCAGCAGTAGCGCGACAAAACCCAGTTGCAAACCCATGGCTATTCTCCAGCCGCCACCGCGTCAGTCGCGGCCACTTCCAGCGTTAATCCGTTGCGCCCCACCACGCGGACCCGCTGCCCGATGTGCAGCGGTTTGGTGCTCGACACTTGCCAGCGTTCACCCTGCAAATGCACCCAGCCGTGAAAAGCATCGCCAGCCTGCAATGACAACACTGGCGTCACGCTGCCCAGCAAGCCGGCGTCGCCGCTGACGTTTTGTCGTGGTCGGGTTTTAAGGGCACGGATCAGCAGAAATATCAGTAGCAATGCGCTGATCATTCCCAGGCCGATCATCAACGGCACGGGCATTTCGGCGTTGGTCAGGATTACCGCGCCGATCACGAACATCACGATCCCGCCCAGGCCGATCACGCCGTAATTGGGCAGGGCAGCCTCGGCAATCAGAAAGGCGATACCAAAGGTAATGAGCCAGATTCCGACGGGATTGGTTGCCGGCAGGCCGGCATCCGCGGCGAGCGCAGAGCCGCTTAATGCCAACAACAAGGCAAAGGCACAACAACGCGTTTTCACGTGACCCTCCGGGAGAGTCGCCAGTGGTTCTGTATTCAGTCTAGTTGACCCGGCATCTGTATGATTTTTGCTCAGATGTCGACTTGTCCGATGGGCGGATTTCCCTTCGAACCGGCCCGGCGGGCCTAGACTTTTACTACGCAGAATAGCGTTAACCAGCGTCCGCCAGGCATTGTTGCGGACATCGAGGTGCATCATGCGTATGGCAAGAACCGTGCAGCGAAGCCTGGAGAAGGCTCAATGCGACTATGACATCGTCAGCCATCCCCACTCGGCCAGCAGCCTGGAAACGGCGCGAGTCGCGGGCATTCCTGCGGAGCGGGTGGCGAAGTCGGTGATCCTGGATGATCACCATGGGCATTATCTGATGGCCGTGCTGCCCGCCAGCCGTCATCTGGACCTGAGCAAGGTCCGCAGCAGTGGTGAGTGGCAGGTATCCCGGGAAAGCAATCTGCCGCATCTGTTCGAAGACTGCGAACGCGGTGCAGTGCCTGCCCTGGGTGAAGCCTATGGGTTGGACGTGGTCATCGATCCATTGCTGACCCGGCAAAAAGACATCTACCTGGAAGCCGGCAACCACACCAACCTGCTACACATGAACATGCCGGACTTCCTGAAAATGCTGCCGCATGCGGAGGTGCGGGAATTGAGCCACTGAATTTGAATTTTGCTGTGCTTGTGCTGCCGTCTTCGCGGGCAAGCCTCGCTCCTGCAAAGCGAGGCTTGCCCGCGAATGCTGCGAGTCACCTACGTCACCCAATGGAGTCAGACATGGAAAACCCAACCCACAGCCTCCCATCCCTGTTCAAGCAACTGGGCCTGGACGACGACGCTGAAAGCATCGACAAATTCATCGCCACCCATTCACCGCTCAAACCCGAACTGCATCTGGCGGACGCGTTTTTCTGGAGTCCGAGCCAGGCGGAGCTTTTGCGCAATGAAATTCTGGATGACGCCGATTGGGCCGAGGTGGTGGATCAGTTGGATGTGATGTTGAGGAAGGGGCGGGGACTGTAGGGGCTCAACTCTTCTCAGGCGGCCACTGTCGGGACGTGTGAACCACCGCGAGTATGCAGATGGAGTCCGCCCAAGACTCATAAACAATGCGGTAATTCTGGTGGGGATCAGTTCGCGCGTGCCTGCAATGACTCCTGCAGGGCCACTTTCCGGGTAATGGGCAAGCCGGGCTATCGCATCACTGAAACGGGTATCCATTTCGCTGGCTACTTTTGGATTGATGGGATGCAAATAATCCCAAATGTCTGCACGGTCCTGTGCTGCTTGTTTCGTCCAGATTATTTTCATTCTTGCAGGGACACCTGCATGCGCCTGGCAGCGAACTCTGCTTCAACCTTATCGTTCGTCAGAACGTCGCCGTTGCGTATCGAAGCACGAGCGATGTCCACTTTGCGTTGCAAGAACGCATCGTACTCGCGCGACTCTCGTTGGGATTGAACAAACTGACGCATCAACTCCCTCACTATTTGCGAGGCTGGACGATGAGCAGCTTCCGCCTCGGCCATAAACTGTTCGCGCAATTCAGACTCAAGTTTCATTGTAAAAACCGCTTGCTTTGACATGGCTGGACTTCTCGGCATTTGTATTGAAAAAGTATATACGTTTTCAGTATCGCAGTTGGCACCAAGGGCGCACGCTCTCCGACTGGTGGGGAATTTGTTTCAAAACTTGACGAAAAATCCCCTCGAATGCGATATTGATAGTTAGCAAGCTAACAGTGTGTGTTTCCCCCCGTGCCAAATTCCCTCGACGCTCTCCAGATGAACATCAGCAGCTCCATGGTGGTGGCCGCCCGGCATTGGCGAAAGATCTGCCAGACCACGCTGGTCAACTATGGAATCTCCGAAGCCTGTGCCGTCCCCTTATTGATGATCGGGCGATTGGGCGAGGGTGTGCGGCAGGTGACGGTGGCTCAGGCGGCGGGGATGGAAAGTCCGTCCCTGGTGCGCTTGCTGGATCAGCTGTGCCATGCCGGTTACGTCTGTCGTACCGCCGATACCCAGGACCGGCGCGCAAATTGCCTGAGCCTCACCGAAACGGGGCGAACCCTGGTGCAAGCCGTCGAAGTCGAATTGGTGCGACTGCGTAACGAAGTGCTCGAAGGCATTGACCCGCGGGACCTTGAAGCCGCTCTGCGTGTATTGAAGGCCTTCGAGGCGGCCGGGCACCCTTCGGAAACTCATCCGTGAGCGGCTTTTTTGCAGGCATGCCTCCAGCGCGCGACTGGTTCTACGGCGTACGCACCTTCGCGGCTTCGATGATCGCGCTGTACATCGCGTTGCTCATGCAGATGCCGCGTCCTTATTGGGCGATGGCCACGGTGTATATCGTTTCCAGCCCGTTTGTCGGTCCTACCAGTTCCAAGTCGCTATACCGCGCAGTCGGCACCTTCCTGGGCGCCGCTGCTGCGGTTCTGTTCGTGCCGATGTTTGTCCAGAGTCCATACGTATTGGTGGTAGTCATCGCGCTATGGACCGGAATTCTGCTGTTCCTGTCCATGCATTTGCGCACCGCCAACAACTACGCCTTGATGCTGGCCGGCTACACCTTGCCGTTGATCGCGCTGCCGGTAGTGAACAATCCATTGGGTGTGTGGGACGTGGCCGAAGCGCGTACCGAAGAAATCTTCCTCGGCATCGCCGTCGCGGCGGTGGTGGGCGCCATGTTCTGGCCCCGGCGTTTGGCCCCGGTGTTCAATGACTCGGTGAGCAAGTGGTTCGCCGACGCATCGACTTACAGCCTGCGTTTTCTTGGGCGCGATGTACAGCCGGAGGAAGTCAGTGCATTGCGCGCTTCGATGGTGACCACCTTCAACACCCTTGAGTTGATGATCGGCCAGTTGCCCCACGAAGGCGCGCGACCGCAAACCGTGCGCAACACCAAGGAACTGCGCGGGCGGATGATTCACCTGTTGCCGGTGATCGATGACCTCGACGATGCGCTCTACGCGCTGGAGCGGCGCACACCGGAGCTTGTGGAGAAGTTCACGCCGCTACTGGTCGCCGCCACGCAATGGCTCGAGCACAAGGAGGCGGACCTCGACCGCTGGCAGGCGTTGAAAGACCAACTCCAAGCCCTGCAACCCGACGCCGCCGCGCTGGAAGATCGCAAGCAACTGCTGTTCTCCAACGCCATCTATCGCCTCGGTGAATGGATCGACTTGTGGCAAGACTGCCGCAGCCTGCAACAGGCCATCCAATGCGAAAGCCAGGACAGCTGGCGTGCGGTCTATCGACACTGGCGCCTGGGACGTCTGACGGCATTCCTGGATCGGGGGCTGATGCTCTATTCCGCCGCGTCCACTGTGATGGCGATCATTGTCGCTTCGGTGCTGTGGATTCTGCTTGGCTGGACCGATGGCGGCGCGGCGGTGATTCTGGCGGCAGTGGCGTGCAGCTTCTTTGCTTCGATGGACGACCCGGCGCCGCAGATTTACCGGTTTTTCTTCTGGACGGCGATGTCGGTGTTGTTCGCCAGCCTCTATCTGTTTCTGGTACTGCCCAACCTGCATGATTTTCCAATGCTGGTGCTGGCGTTTGCCGTGCCGTTCATCGTCATTGGCACCCTGACAGTCAAGCCGCAGTTCTACCTCGGCATGCTGTTGACGCTGGTCAACACGTCGTCGTTCATCAGCATTCAAGGCGCCTACGACGCGGACTTCCTCAGCTTCGTCAATTCCAACCTCGCCGGGCCTGTGGGGTTGCTGTTCGCGTTCGTCTGGACCCTGATCGCCCGCCCATTCGGTGCAGAACTGGCAGCCAAGCGCCTGACCCGTTTTGCCTGGCACGACATTGTCAGCCTCAGCGAACCGGCCACTTTGGCCGATCACCGCAAACTGGGTGTGCAGGTCCTGGATCGGCTGATGCAGCATTTGCCGCGTCTGGCCATGACCGGTCAGGACACCGGCATCGCGCTGCGGGAGGTCCGTGTGGCGTTGAATATGCTCGACCTGCTCGCCTACACGCCACGGGTTCACGGCGTGCCGCAGGCGTTGTTGCATCAAGTGGTGGCCGAAGTCGGCGAGTATTTCAAGGTTTGCCTCAAGGCCGGTGAACGCCTGCCGGCACCGAGTCCGTTGCTGATGACCCTCGACCGTACCCGACGCGCCCTTGCCGGCGCGGGTGACGATGAAACCCGTCGGCATCTGCTGCACGCCTTGAGCGGCTTGCGCCTGGCGTTGTTGCCCGGTGTCGAATTCGTGGGTTCTGCCGAGCCTGAAGAACCGCTTCCCCATGGCATCGATGGAGCGCCTTTATGATCGGTGATCTGGATATCAGCGGGGTGTTCCTGCCCACGCTGCTGGTGTTGATGGGTATTACATATCTGCTCTACCTGTTGGTGCACGGGGTGCTGACGCGCCTGCACTTTTACCGTCTGGTCTGGCACCGGGCATTGTTCAACGTGGCCCTCTACGCCTTGTTGCTTGGCGCCGTGGATTCACTCAGTCGATACCTGATGACATGAAAAAACCGTTTCTAACCCTTGGTCGCGTGGTGCTGACCCTGTTGATCGTGAGCTTCGCCGTGGTCGTGGTCTGGCGCATGGTGATGTATTACATGTTCGCGCCCTGGACCCGGGACGGGCACATCCGTGCCGACATCGTGCAGATCGCGCCGGACGTTTCCGGGCTGATCCAGCAAGTGGAAGTGCGCGACAACCAGTTGGTCAAGCGTGGCCAGGTGTTGTTCAGCATTGACCAGGACCGCTTCAAACTGGCCCTGCGCCAGGCGAAAGCGGCGGTCGCCGACCGCCAGGAGACCTTGGCCCAGGCCCAGCGCGAGGCCAAACGTAACAAGGGCTTGGGCAATCTGGTGCCGGGCGAGCAACTGGAAGAAAGCCAGTCGCGGGTGGCCCGCGCCCAGGTCGCGTTGATGGAAGCGCAGGTGGCGGTCGACAGTGCGCAGCTCAACCTCGACCGCTCGGTGATCCGCAGTCCTGTCGATGGCTACGTCAACGACCGCGCGCCGCGCACCCAGGAGTTCGTCAGCGCCGGGCGCCCGGTGTTGTCGGTGGTCGACAGTAACTCCTTCCACATCGACGGCTATTTCGAAGAAACCAAGCTCAACGGTATCCACATCGGCCAAAGCGTCGATATCCGTGTGATCGGCGACAATGCGCGCTTGCGCGGACACGTGGAAAGTATCGTCGCCGGCATCGAAGACCGCGACCGAACCAGCGGTAATAACCTGTTGCCCAACGTCAACCCGGCGTTCAGCTGGGTGCGGCTGGCCCAGCGTATTCCGGTGCGGATTGCTTTTGATGACGTGCCGGCGGATTTCCGCATGATCGCCGGACGCACGGCGACGGTATCGATCATCGACGATCACAACCGGGGGCCCGCGCAATGAGCAAGGCCTCGGGTTTGGCGGTTGCCGGATTAGGCCTGTTGCTGTCGGCATGTCAGGTGGTCGGCCCGGATTATAAAGTGCCGGACGCAGCCGCCATCCAGCGCAAGGATTTGCAGGGTGAACTGGCGGTGGAGGGCAAGCCGGTGGTTTCGCAGCCGGTGCCGGCCGATTGGTGGCGTCTGTATCAAGACCCGCGACTCGACCAATTGGTCCAGCAAGCCATGGCCTCCAACAGCGACTTGCGCGTGGCCGCAGCCAACCTGTCCAGGGCGCGGGCTCAGGTCGATGAGGCTGAGGCCGCGGGCGGGTGGAGTGGCGGGGTGAAAATGGGCGCCCAGCGCTTGCAGGAATCCGGGGAAGCGTTCCTGTTGCCGGAAAAAGTGCCGGTGGCCAACATCGGCGATATCGGCATCAGCGCCTCGTACCAGTTTGACCTGTTCGGCACATTGCAACGCGGCATCGAAGCGGCCAAGGCCAATGCCGATGCGACCCAGGCTGCCGCGGATACCGCACGCATTACCTTGGTGGCCGATGTGGTCCGCGCCTACACCCAGGTGTGCGCGGCCAACGAAGAGCGGGAAATTGCCCAGCACTCCCTTGATCTGCAAGCCCAGAGCACCTCGCTGATCCAGCGCTTGCGCGACGCCGGGCGTGGCGACGAAACCCAGGTCACGCGCTCGCAAACCCAATTCAAATCCTTGCGCGCCGATATGCCACGTTATGAGGCGGCGCGTCAGGCAGGGCTGTTTCAGCTTTCGATGCTGCTGGCCAAACCGGTGGATCAACTGCCGTCGGGCACGGCGACCTGTGCAGAATTGCCGAAAATCGCCCAACTGATGCCGGTGGGCGATGGCGCATCGTTGCTCAAGCGGCGTCCCGACATACGGCAGGCCGAGCGTCGACTGGCGGCAGCGACCGCCACCATTGGCGTCGCCACGGGGCAGTTGTACCCGGACATCAGCATTGGCGCGACCATCGGCACCGTGGGTATTCTCGACAACCTCGGCGAGCCGTCGACCAATCGCTGGGGCTTCGGGCCGTCGTTATCCTGGACGGTGCCGACCAACGGCGCCCGAGCGCGCATTCGCGAAGCCGAGGCGGCCACCCAGGGCGCGCTCGCGCATTTCGACGGTGTCGTGCTCAACGCGATCCGCGAAGCCCAGACCGGCCTGGCCCAGTATTCAGCATTGCTGCAACGCCGTGATGCCCTGGCGGACGCCGAGCAATCGGCGAAACTGGCGGCTGACCAGACTCACCGGTTCTTCCAGGCCGGCCGCGCCTCCTTTCTGGCCGACTTGCAGGCGACGCGCACCTACATCGACGTCACCGCGCAACTGGCGGCGGCGAATACCCAGGTTGCCGCCAGCCAGATCAATTTGTTCCTGGCGTTGGGCGGTGGCTGGGAAAGCGGACGAACGCAAGCGTCGAACTCCGGCAAACCCTGAGGCCGTTGCTATGCTTTGAAGTGTTGGAAGGGCGCCCCGTGCAAAGCGCCCTTGCCGCATACAAGGCTCGCGCAGGTCATGGGGAAACCAATAATGAAAAACCCTTATGCTCTCGGCTTTTGGTGCGCCGTCGTGGCGTTATTGCTGCTTTCGGCCACCTATTTCTACGGCATCATGCTGGCGCATCAGATCGACAAGGCGCTGGTGTTCCTCGACAGCGCAGTGGCGCTGATCGCCGTGATGTCCGTTGCGGTGGCGGCCTGGGCGTGCGTCCAGACTCAACGGATCAAAAAAAGACAACTCCAGCAAGGCAAGACGTTGCTGCTGATCTGGGACACCAAGGTCGCGTTGCGTCGGGTCGAAACAGTGTTCGATCGTTATTTCTGGGGCAGTTACTGGCAGCCGGGACGTACCTTCCAGGAAGTCATGGGTGAACTGACCGGCACGCCGCTGGAAAAAAGCCTGGAAACCCTGAAGAAGCAATGCCTGGAACTGGACAAACAAGTCGAGGACGACGGCCGGCACTGGCTGAACAACGCCCGGGAACTGGCCGATGTCGCTACCGCCATGGCCCGTGAACGCTATCAGCTGGATTTCTGCGACCCGCGTGCAGAAGTGACGGGCGGGGCGGTGATCAACCGGGATTTTGAAGTGCTGGTGTACACCTGGACCGCGCGACTGAAAACCTTTGATCATCAGCTCGATGAGATTGAAGTGCAGTATTCCTGACTCCGCGCTGGCCGAACCTACGCCATCGCGGGCAAGCCTCGCGCCTACAGGGTTACGCCAAACCTGCAGGAGCGAGGCTTGCCCGCGAAAGCGATCTCATCAACACTAAAACATTCCTGCCTTACAAAAGCGCCCGGACACTCTTTCACCTTTAATCATTGGGCCGCTGCGCATGCCTGATGCTAATCTGCACCTCACTTTCAGCGCAGTCGTGACCGTAACCCGTCATGGGTTCAGGGAAGACGACCACACCTTCAACAACGGACATTGAACGGGTCATACATGAATAAATCAGCAGGCGTGCTTCTGGGAATTGTTGTCGCCATTGGTGCGATCAGCGCTGGCGGTGCCTGGTTTACCGGCACCAAAATCGAAGGGGTGTTGAACACGTCCCTGGCGGATGCCAACAAGCAACTGCAGGCCGCGCTGGTCGGTTACAAGGGCACCGCATCGCTGGAGCTGGTTTCGCTGGAGCGTCATGTATTCAGCAGCACCGCGCACTATCGCCTCAAGGGCGAAGGTGAAATGTTCGGCGAGGCTCCGGTGGAATTGCTGTTTGTCGATCACATCGAACACGGCCCGTTGCCATTTTCGCGCCTGATGTCGCTGAAGTGGCTGCCCGTCATGGCCACCAGTCATTACGAACTGGAAAAGACGCCACTCACCGAAAAATGGTTCGTCGCCGCCAAGGACGCCTCTCCGCTCAAGGGTGTAGTCAACATCGGCTACGACAACTCCACCAACGGCACGCTGGAACTGCTGCCACTGGAAACGGCGCTGGATGACAAGTCCAGCCTGAAGTTTTCCGGCCTGAAGGTGGACGTCGCGGCCAGCGCCCAGGCGCAGAAGGTCAAGGCCGATGGCTACATGGACAGCCTGAAGCTGACCACCGTCTCCGAGGATCAAGCGCCGGTTCAGGTCGAATTGAACGGTCTGACCCTGGCCAGCAACCTGAGCAAAAGCACCTATGGCTACTACACCGGCGACAACACCGTCGAGCTGAGCAACAGCAAAACCACCTATGGCGCCAAGCAATCGGTGCTCGGGTTGAAGAATTTCGAAATGAAGAACCACACCGAGGAGTCTGGCACCAGCGCTTCCGGGCGAGCCGATTACAAGATCGGTGAAGTGTCGCTGAACGGTAAGGCCGTGGGTTCTGCGCACATGGCCTTGAGTCTGAAGAATCTCGACATCCCGTCCACCATGGCATTGATGCAGATTTATCAGACCAAGTTGCAACCCTACGAGCAGGCCGCTGCCGAGGCCGCCGAAGCCGGGCAACCGGTTCCGGAATTGAATCTGACGGAAGCCGAAGAAGCGCAGCTCAAGACCAATCTGGAGCAGTTGCTCGCTGCCGGACCGCAAGTGGCCCTGGAGAACCTCTCGTTCAATACCAGTAACGGCCAGAGTAAAGCCAACCTGGTGCTGGACCTGACCAAGCCGCAATCGATCGATCTACCGGCCGATCAGTTGGTCAGACAGCTGATCGCATTGCTGGACTTCAATCTGCAAGTGTCCAAGCCAATGCTCGTTGACGTACTTACCGTACAGTCGCAGATCGACGGCCAGACCGACGCCAAGCTGATCGCCGATCAGGCCACGGCTACCGCCGACATGTTCAGCAGCATGGCCGTGGGCTCGCAGTTGGCGAAACTGGACGGCAACAACATCGTCACTAAATTGCATTACGCCAACAATCAGGTGGAATTCAATGGCCAGAAAATGACCCTGGAAGAGTTCGTCGGGTTCGTGATGAGCAAGTTCGGTGGGGTTGGCGAAGTCCAGTAAAAACCTTTAGTTACACCGCAACGCCCGGCCTCTGCACACAGCAGGCGCCGGGCGTTTTGCTGTCTGGTGATGGGCACGGCTGAGCGCGCCCGTCGATCATCGCCCGCGACCATCCGACCGAATTCAAGGTGCATCACGGATAAGTCGCCATGCGTTATCCACCGGCAGCGGCTGTTTCATCCGTTCGGCGAGCATTGCCATGTTTCGCTCCTCATCGCAGGCAACGGCGGCGATCACCAGGCCGTTTTTGCCGAACAGCCCGATGAAGGGCGGCTTGAACGGATCACCTTTGAACTCGACTTCATCCCAGCTTTGCGCATGGCCAAGGTAGTCGTAGTTCTTGCCGAAGTGCCACGTCCAGAAATACGGCACATCGAGGTAATGCTCATCGCCGCCGAGCATGTTGGCCGCTGCAATCCGTGCCTGCTGCTGGGCCAGGCGCCAGTGTTCGATGCGGCAGGGCTGGCCGTTGAGCGGGAAGGTGGCGATGTCACCGGCGGCCCAGAGCCCGTCGGTCACGCGCATGCCGCCATCGACGCGCAGCGAATGATCCTTTTCCTGGGGCAGGTCGGCAAACGGTGCCGTGGCCGGGCTGACGCCGATCCCCACCAGCACCAGGTCCGCTGGCAGTCGCTGGCCATTGTCCAGGCGTACGGCTTCGACTTTATGTGTTCCTTCTATCTGCGTCGCTTCGCCCTCGGCTCGGTACACCACGCCATTGGCCTGGTGCAGGGCAAGAATCGCTTTGCCGACGGTCTCGCCGAACTGTTTTGCGAATGGCACCGGTTGATGCGCAAGGACGGTAACCTCGAGCCCGAACTGGCGCAGGGCCGAAGCGGACTCCATGGCGATAAAACTGTCGCCGATGATCACTGCATGCTGACCGGGTCTGGCACTTTCCAGAATCTGTTGTGCATGAGTTCTTGAGCGCAAAACGAATACTTGTGGCAGGTCGGCGCCGGGCAGCTCCAATTGTTTCGGTGCGCCGCCGGTTGCCAGCAGGGCGGCGTCATACTGCAGCGACTGGCCGTCGCTCAGTTGCAACGTGCGGTTGGCGCAATCGAGGCTCGTTACTTCGGCATTGATGCGCTCGATGCGTTGCTCGCGATAGAAGTCGTCATCACGCAACGCAGGGATTTCTTCCGGAGGCGTTTCGCCGGCAATCACGAATTTGCTCAGCACCGTACGGTCGTATCCGGCGCCGGCTTCGCGGTCGATCAACAGCACTCGGCCGCCGAAACCCAATTCCCTCAAGGCCGATGCCGCCGCCGTACCTGCGGCGCCGGCACCGACAATCACGAAAGTACGCGCGTCATCGGCGGGCGGGGTATGCGCATCCCGTAGCGCTTGATCGTCTACCCAGACCTCACCATCACGCACTTCGAGCGGATAACGCTTGAGACTGTCCAGTGCGGGTGGCTCACACAACCCGCCATCTTCGATGCGAAACTGTGCCTTGTGCCACGGGCAAGTCAGGCGCCCATTGCACAGTGCACCCTCGGCGAGTGGCGCTCCGGCGTGGGGGCACTCACCCTGATAAGCACGCAATTGATCGCCCACCTTCAGCAACAGGATCTTGCGCTGGTCGATCTGCACTTCCAGACCTTGGTTTTCAGGGACGTCGGTAAAACGGGCAACGCGATGCAGGGTCATGATCGCTCTCCAGACAGGCGTTTCTCTAAAGAGTCTGGTGCCTGTTGCGAGGTTCATCCAATTGGCACTGCCACCGCGTGAACGGTCCGGCTATAGTTTGCACGCCGACGACGGCCCAACACGCACAAGGTGCTCCGGAATGCCCCGATTGACCTCTCTGAAACCTTGGCTCGCGGCCGTAGCCGTGGTTTTTTGCGTGCAACTTCCGGCACACGCCGCCCAGGAGCGTTTCACCCTGAACATCCCGGGTGTATCGGACGACCGCTTGTTCACATCGGCCGCCGCCAGCGATGCGCCGGGCTGTGGCGGGCATAACGTTTCACCGGCATTGGCCTGGAACGCCGGCCCGGCCGGCACCCTCAGCTACGCCATTGTCATGCACGACCCGGATGGCCAAAAAGGGCAGGGCGTCGATCACTGGCTGCATTACGGCATCAAGGCCAGCACGCATCAGATTGCGTCCGGCGTCGGCGCCAAATCCGCGCTTGAAGGCGTGGGCGGCACCAACAGCAAAGGCACCACCGGTTACATCGGCCCATGCCCGCCGGTGGGCGACAGCGCGCACCATTACATCATCCAGCTCTACGCCCTGGACCTGGCCCCGGATGCACTGCCCGCCGGCCTGACCCGCACGCAGTTCCTGGAAAAAATCAAAGGCCATGTGCTGAAAAACAGCAGCGTGGTGCGGCGTTACCATCGCTGAAGATTTTTGCGCCCCGACTCAGGAATTGCAGGAAAACCGATCGGTTAACACGCTCGACAATTTGGCATAAAGGCCCGAAAGCGCGCACTATCGGGCCATAGTCGATGCGTTGGAGGATGCCGTGACAAAAAAAATCGACCGCATCGCCCAAATGCTCAACTGCCCAGAAAAGGGCGAGGAACTGCGGCGAGCAGTGACCGAAAGTCGTAAGGATTTTCTGCTCAATCAGCCGGAAGAAGCCGTTGCTGAAGAAGACGATCTCGAAGAGGAATGCTTCGAGGACGACGAGGATGATGAGTACGACGAGTTTGACTGGACGACAGAGTGAGAAAAAACCGCTTCGGCGGTTTTTTTGTGGCAACAAAAAAGCCCCAGTCCCAAAGGGCCTGAGGCTTTCTGTTTACAGCGTATGGTGCACCAGGCGGGATTCGAACCCACGACCCCTGCCTTCGGAGGGCAGTACTCTATCCAGCTGAGCTACTGGTGCGATGCGGGCGCCATGATACTCATATGCACTGCGGGCGTCCATGCTGCTGAATCGCCTGCGTTTTTCCAAAGCGTAAGCTGCGTTTGCTACGTTGATCAGAAAAATTGAGTAAAAAAGACCTTTTCGTTCTTTTTTTCGAACGCCCTATTGTCCTTTACCCCCTTTGATCCTAGGATTCGTTTGAGATTTCAAACGCTCTTGTCTGGGTGCTGAACCGCACGCGTTCATTCCGTGCGCTATTTTGTGCTTCAGCCCGGTGAATGATTTCCCTGACGGCAGCCTACCGAGGCGCCTTTCTACAATCATAATTTGCTCCGCATACATTGCGGTGCTGTTAAGGAAAGCCGACATGCAGCTTAAAGACACCCAGTTGTTCCGCCAACAAGCCTTCATCGATGGCGCTTGGGTTGATGCGGACAATGGTCAGACGATCAAGGTCAACAACCCGGCAACGGGCGAAATTCTGGGCACCGTGCCGAAGATGGGCGCTGCCGAAACCCGCCGTGCCATCGAAGCTGCTGACAAAGCGCTGCCGGCCTGGCGTGCACTGACTGCCAAAGAACGTGCGAACAAGCTGCGTCGCTGGTTCGAGCTGATCATCGAGAACCAGGATGACCTGGCTCGCCTGATGACCCTGGAACAAGGCAAGCCATTGGCCGAAGCCAAGGGCGAAATCGTTTACGCCGCGTCCTTCATCGAGTGGTTCGCCGAAGAAGCCAAGCGCATCTACGGTGACGTGATTCCGGGCCACCAGCCTGACAAGCGCCTGATCGTGATCAAGCAGCCAATCGGCGTGACCGCTGCCATCACACCGTGGAACTTCCCGGCCGCGATGATCACCCGTAAAGCCGGCCCGGCCCTGGCCGCCGGTTGCACCATGGTGCTCAAGCCTGCCTCGCAAACGCCTTTCTCGGCTTTCGCCCTGGCTGAACTGGCCCAGCGTGCTGGCATTCCAGCTGGCGTGTTCAGCGTGGTGTCCGGCAGCGCTGGCGACATCGGCAGCGAACTGACCAGCAACCCGATCGTGCGCAAGCTGTCCTTCACCGGTTCCACTGAAATCGGTCGTCAACTGATGTCGGAATGCGCCAAGGACATCAAGAAAGTATCCCTGGAACTGGGCGGCAACGCGCCGTTCATCGTGTTCGACGACGCAGACCTGGATAAGGCCGTCGAAGGCGCGATCATTTCCAAATACCGCAACAACGGCCAGACCTGCGTTTGCGCCAACCGCCTGTACATCCAGGATTCGGTCTACGATGCGTTCGCCGAGAAGCTGAAAGTGGCAGTCGCCAAGCTGAAGATCGGTAACGGTCTGGAAGACGGCACCACCACCGGTCCGCTGATCGACGAAAAAGCCGTGGCCAAGGTGCAAGAGCACATTGCTGACGCCGTTGCCAAAGGCGCTACTGTGCTGTCCGGTGGCAAGTCGATGGAAGGTAACTTCTTCGAGCCGACTATTCTGACCAACGTGCCGAACAACGCGGCCGTGGCCAAGGAAGAAACCTTCGGCCCACTGGCGCCGCTGTTCCGCTTCAAAGATGAAGCCGATGTGATCGCGATGTCGAACGACACCGAATTCGGCCTGGCCTCGTACTTCTATGCTCGCGACCTGGGTCGTGTGTTCCGTGTGGCAGAAGCTCTGGAATACGGTATGGTCGGCGTCAACACCGGCTTGATCTCCAACGAAGTCGCGCCGTTCGGCGGCATCAAGGCCTCGGGCCTGGGCCGTGAAGGCTCCAAGTACGGCATCGAAGATTACCTGGAAATCAAATACCTCTGCCTGGGCATCTAAGCCCGGTAAAGGATCGCTTCAAGCGCAAAGGGCACGAGAGCGCTGTCCCTTTGCGCCGCTTCAAACCGGAATTTTCTCGGCGACCGGGAACGCTGTGGCAGTCGATCATCGCATGCTGCCGCCGCTGTTCCCCGTCGCTTTATCCTTGAACCACACCGCCCGATGAGCGGTGAATGAGGAATGTATGAGCAAGACTAATGCTTCTTTGATGGCCCGCCGTACCGCTGCTGTTCCACGTGGTGTTGGCCAGATCCACCCGATCTTCGCCGACTCCGCGAAGAACGCGACCGTAACCGACGTTGAAGGTCGTGAGTTCATCGACTTTGCCGGCGGCATCGCTGTGCTGAACACCGGCCACGTGCACCCGAAAGTCATTGCCGCCGTGACCGAGCAGCTGAACAAGCTGACCCACACTTGCTTCCAGGTTCTGGCCTACGAGCCGTACGTAGAAGTGTGCGAAAAAATCAACGCCAAGGTGCCAGGTGATTTCGACAAGAAAACCCTGCTGGTCACCACCGGTTCCGAAGCCGTGGAAAACTCCATCAAGATCGCCCGTGCCGCCACTGGCCGTGCCGGCGTGATCGCGTTCACCGGCGCTTACCACGGTCGTACCATGATGACCCTGGGCCTGACCGGTAAAGTCGTGCCTTACTCGGCCGGCATGGGCCTGATGCCAGGCGGCATCTTCCGCGCGCTGTACCCGAACGAACTGCACGGTGTGAGCATCGACGACTCGATCGCTTCCATCGAGCGCATCTTCAAGAACGACGCCGAGCCGAAAGACATCGCCGCGATCATCATCGAGCCGGTTCAGGGCGAAGGTGGTTTCTACGTTGCGCCTAAAGAATTCATGAAGCGTCTGCGTGCCCTGTGCGACCAGCACGGCATCCTGCTGATCGCTGACGAAGTGCAGACGGGCGCTGGCCGTACCGGTACTTTCTTCGCCATGGAACAGATGGGCGTTGCCGCCGACCTGACCACTTTCGCCAAATCCATCGCTGGCGGCTTCCCGCTGGCCGGTGTCTGCGGCAAGGCCGAGTACATGGACGCCATCGCACCTGGCGGCCTGGGCGGCACCTACGCCGGTAGCCCGATCGCTTGCGCCGCGGCCCTGGCCGTGATGGAAGTGTTCGAAGAAGAGCACCTGCTGGATCGTTGCAAAGCGGTCGGCGAGCGTCTGGTGACTGGCCTGAAGGCCATCCAGGCCAAGTACCCGGTGATCGGCGAAGTCCGTGCCCTGGGCGCGATGATCGCGGTCGAGCTGTTCGAAAACGGCGACAGCCACAAGCCGAACGCTGCAGCTGTAGCGTCCGTCGTGGCCAAGGCGCGCGACAAGGGTCTGATCCTGCTGTCCTGCGGCACCTACGGCAACGTTCTGCGCGTCCTGGTACCGCTGACTTCGCCGGACGAGCAACTGGACAAAGGTCTGGCGATCATCGAAGAGTGCTTCTCCGAGCTGTGATCTTCTAGTGTGACCTGATCGACAAAAAACCCGCTTCGGCGGGTTTTTTTATGCCAACCGAAATGTAACCCGCGCATTAGCGCTGTATCGAAAGGCCAGCATTCGCTAAGGTTCAGACATTGCCAGGGAGAGCTGTATGACCGTCGTCAATTTACCCGCCGTTCCGAGAGTACTGATTGCCGAAGCCGACCCTTGGTCCCGGGATCTGCTCAAGGAAGTGTTGTTGAACGTTCGCTGCGACGCGCGACTGGATCTGTGCGCCGATGGCCATCGGGCGTTGGAGCTGTTGGCGCAAAACCCGTATGACCTGGTGATCGTCGACTGGGAATTGCCGGGCGTCGATGGCCTGAATGTGTTGCGCAATGTCCGTCAACGCAAACGCAATCCTCCGTTGCCCTTCATCCTGATGAGCAGCCGCAACGACAGTGCGAGTGTGCGCGAGGCGTTGCCCTTGGCGCCTACCGCGTACCTGACCAAGCCGCTGAACATGGAAAGCCTGACCCAACGGCTGCAGGATCTGCTGCTCAGCGCCGGCCAGGAGGTGTCGTGCGAAATCCCGGCATTGGCGCCAGGCATGACATTGTCGGTGTTCCTGGAGCGTCGTCGTGAACTGGCCGAAGGCGCGCCGTTGATGACCGATGTGCAGTTGGCGGTCAAACGCAGCCTCAACCCCAATGGTCTCGACCTGACGGTGCTGGAAAGTGAAATTCGCACCGATCCCCAGATTACTGCCGTGCTGATCGCTGCCGCCAACAGTGCGGCCCAGCACCATGGTGCCGCCGTACAAACCTTGTCTCAGGCGCTGCATCGACTGGGTACCGGACAAAGCATGAACCTGATTCTGGGGCTGGCGCTCAAACGCAGTGCCCGGCTCAGCGACCCGTATCTGGCGGACTACGCCGAGCGCTATTGGGACCTGTCGCTGCACACGGCGGAATACGCGCGAACCCTGGCGCGCCTGCTCGACCTGGATCAGGCACGTTGTTATTGCGCGGGCATGCTGCATCGCTTGGGTGATTTGGCGTTGCTGCGTTGCTTGCAGGAATGGAAGCAAGCCGGTGGCGAGTTGGACGAGCAAGAGGAGGTCGGAGAAGCGCTGGCCGAATTCGGCGCCGCCTATGGTTCGGCATTACGTACGCGCTGGCGGCTGCCTTTGGAGCTGCGAGAGCTGATTGCCGCGGTCTACCAGCTCGGTGGCGGGGTTTATTCGCGCGAGGCCCTGGTGATGAACATGGCGGCGCAACTGGCGCGGTTGACTGAGCATGAAGGCATCGAAGAGCTGGCCAGGAGCCGAACGGCGAGGTTACTCAAGATCGGGTTGCCGGAGTTGATGCGGATGCGCAAAAAATAGACTCACCCCTAAACACTGTGGGAGCGAGCCTACAGGGGGCTGTGCTGAGCCGCTCAGGCAGTGACGATCCGGTTCTTGCCTTCGCGCTTGGCCTGGTACATCGCGGCATCTGCGCGAGCAAACAGGCTGTCGATGTTTTCGTCTTCAGCTGTGAGGCTGGTCAGGCCCTGGCTGACGGTGATGCCAAATGTCTGGCCGTCATGGTTAAAGCTCAAGCGCTGGATCTCCCGTTGCAGACGCTCGGCCACCTGCAGGGCCATCTCCGGTGAGCAGCCGGGGAAAATCGCTGCGAATTCTTCACCACCAATTCGCCCGAACAGATCGCCGCGACGTAGCGCTGCGCGGCCGCTGTCAGCAATCCGTTGCAGCACGTTGTCGCCTTCCTGGTGACCGTAAGTGTCGTTGATCACTTTGAAATCATCGATGTCCAGCATCAGGAACGACAGCGGCATGCCTTGCTGCCTTGCCAGTTCGAATTCCTGATGCGCACCGTCGAAGAAATGTCGGCGATTGCTGCTCTGGGTCAGGGCGTCGGTAGTGGCCAGGCGTTGCAACTCGGTTTCCATCTGCTTTTTTTCGGTGATGTCTTCCGCGATACCCACGATGATCAGTGGCAGGCCGGGGTCCGTCTGACGGTTGATAAAACATTTGTCGCTGAGCCAGCGCACCTTTCCGTCCCCATCGATGATCCGGTATTCGCGGTCTTCGACAGCACCTTTTTCCAGCACCTGTGCCAGGCTGCTCTCGGCGTATTCCAGGTCGTCGGGATAGATGCTGTCGCGCCATTGATTGAAGTCGGACAGCAAAAGGTCGGCGGAGCGGCCGAAAATCCGTTCATAAGCGGGGCTGACATACAGCACCTGGCGGGTTTCCCAGTTGAATGCCCAAAGTACGGCGTTGACGCTGACCAGCAGGGTGCTGAACAGCTGTTCGCGCTCACTCAGGCGCGCCACTTCGCCTTGAGCGTGCATCAGCGCCAACAGGGTTTGTGCGGCTTCTGGCCACTGCGCAGGGGATGAGTCTCGTTGGTTTCTATTGACCATTGGCACAAATCTCAAAGGACGTGCGCCGCTTGAGGTTCGAAAGCGGCCATAACGAAGCCCGCCGGGGCGGCGAAGTGTCTTTGAGATGGGGGATTTGCAGCGAAGTTCCCGCTTTTTTTGGCGAGGGAGCTTGCTCCCGCTGGGCGGTCCTGACAACGCGTTTTATTTGTCAGGTTGGCGGCCGCTTCGCAGCCGAGCGGGAGCAAGCACCCTTGCCACAGTGAGGCGGTAGGGCGCAGGGAGCAAGCACCCTTGCCACAGTCAGGCGGTAGGGCGCAGGGAGTAGGTTTTCAATTGGTCAGCGAAATCACGCAGGGATTGAATCCCGCTGGCTTCAGCTTCGTGTACCCAGTCCTTGATGGCAGCCAGCATGTCATGACCATTTGAGCTGGTTTTGACCCAGATCTGCTGCAGGGCCAGGCGTTTCTCGTAAATGACCTTCAACGCCTGGCTGTGCTCGAGCATGTTCTGGATGCGTACGTGGTGCTTGTCATCCAGCAGGCTGGTCTCCCGGGAGAGCAGGCGCTTGGCGCGGTGGAACTGGTGACGGACCGAGTGATCGACTTTCTCCAGCTCTTGCTTGACCAGCGGGCCGATCACCAATTTGCGGTATTGGGCCATGATCTGGAAGCGGTTGTTGAGGATCGCCATCGCGGTGTCCATGTCGAGGCTGCCTTTGCCCTCGACGCGGTGTGCAATCGGCGCGACCCGCTGGACCTTGGCCAGACGCAGGAAGCTGAACACTTGAATCCATGCCCAGCCCATGTCGAATTCCCACTTCTTCACCGACAGTTTGGCCGAGTTAGGGTAGGTGTGATGGTTGTTATGCAGTTCTTCGCCGCCAATGAGAATGCCCCAGGGCACCAGATTGGTCGCCGCATCGCGGCATTCGAAGTTGCGGTAACCGACGGCATGTCCCAGGCCATTGACCACGCCGGCGGCCCACACGGGAATCCACATCATCTGGACGGCCCAGATGGTGATGCCGATGGTGCCGAACAGCAGCAGGTCGATGACGCCCATGATCGCCACGCCCAGCAGCGGGAAGCGGGAGTAAAGGTTGCGCTCGATCCAGTCTTCGGGGCAGTTCTTGCCGTAGATGCGCAGGGTCTCGGGGTTTTCCGCTTCGGCGCGATAAAGCTCGGCGCCTTTGCGCAGCACGGTGGACAGGCCTTTGACGACCGGGCTGTGCGGGTCGTCTTCGGTTTCGCATTTGGCGTGATGCTTGCGGTGGATAGCGGTCCACTCACGGGTGTTCTGCGCGGTGGTCAGCCACAGCCAGAAACGGAAAAAATGTTTCAGGCCCGCATTCAGCTCCAGCGAGCGGTGGGCTGAATAACGGTGCAGATAGACCGTGACGGCGACGATTGTCACGTGGGTCATCAGCAGGGTGACTGCCACCAGCGACCAGGGCGACAAGCCGAGAAAACCTTCGTACCACATAGGCTATAGGGCCCTCGATAAATAAAAAACAGCCGTTGCATTATCACTAAGCCCGCGCAGAAAACCAGTCGCCCTTTCAGATAAGAGTGGCTGGATGTTTCTTTAAATCTATAATCCCGGCAATTTTGTAGGGACATGGACCGTCGTATGTCTGCCAGCTATCGCGATGCCTTGCGCGCAGCGCTGCTTTACCTGTTGCTTTCTGTGGTCTGGCTGCAGGCTAGTGACTATTTATTGAACAGTTTCTTCGATCACTCGCTCGAGCGGTTGCGATGGCAACTGATCAACGGTTACCTCTGGGTGGCGGTGAGCGCCGGGTTGATCTTCATTGCCCGTGCCCGGCTGTTTCGATGTCTTGGCATCGGCGCCAAACTGCGCGAACGCAGTGAGGATCGCGAGCGATTGCGTCAGGCGGCCGCCGTGTTTGATTGCACCCGCGAAGGGGTGTTGGTCACCGATAGCGACGGGCTGATTGTCCATGTGAATCGCGCCTTCATGGAGATCACCGGCTATCAAGGTGAAGAGGTGTTGGGGCAGCGACCCAGTCTGTTCAAATCCGGTCGTCATTCGGCGGATTTCTATCAGGCGATGTTTGCCACCCTGGACAATTTGGGCGAGTGGAGCGGGGAAATCTGGAATCGGCGCAAAAGCGGGGAAATTTACCCGCAATGGCAAACCATCCGCCTCATTTTCGATGACCAGGGGCGACGCAGCCATTTTGTGGCGGTGTTTTCCGATATCAGTGCGGTCAAGAATTCCGAACACGAGCTGATGCACCTGGCGCACCACGACCCGCTGACTGATTTGCCCAATCGCTTGCTGCTCACCGATCGTGCCGAACAAGCCCTGGCCTCGGCGCAGCTTCACAAACGCGGTTGTGCATTGCTGGTGGTGGATCTCGATCACTTCAAGATGATCAACGACAGCCTTGGGCATCCCATTGGGGATCAGTTGCTCAAGGCTGTAGCCGGGCGTCTGAAAGGCATGTTTGACCCGGGCATCACACTGGCGCGACTGGGCGGCGACGAATTTGCCGTGTTGGCCGATTGCTGTCCGCAACTGATCCAGGCAGCTGCGCTGGCGCAACGGATCATCAACGGCCTCAAAGAGCCTTTCGCTATCGAGGGGCGCCAACTGTTTATCAATGCGAGCATAGGCATCAGCCTGTTCCCCAGCGATGCGTTGAGCGCCGAACAACTGTTGCGCAATGCCGATTCGGCGCTGTTCAAGGCCAAAAGCGCGGGTCGCAACGGATATGCGCTCTACACCGAAGAATTGACTGCCCATGCTCAGCAACGGGTCGAAGTCGCATTCCAATTGCGTCAGGCGCTGGAACAGCAGCAATTACGGGTTTATTACCAGCCGGTGCATGACTTGCAAACCAGCTGCTTGATCGGTGTCGAGGCGCTGGTGCGCTGGGAGCATCCACTGCGCGGCCTGGTTTCGCCGGCAGAATTCATCCCCGTCGCCGAGCGCACTGGGCTAATTGCCGAAATCGATGCCTGGGTGATGCAGCAAGCGTGTCAGCAGATGTGTCAGTGGCGGCAGGCCGGTGTTGAAATTTCGTTTGTCGCGGTGAATGTTTCTTCGCGATTGTTCGCTCGTCGTGAGCTTTATGGGCAAGTGGCGCAGGTCCTGCACGAAACCGGGCTGGAACCTGCTTGCCTGGAGCTGGAAGTCACCGAAAGCGCGGTGATGGAGGACCCGGAGGTCGCGCTTGAGCAAATGCATCGACTGCGCGAATTGGGCGTGCGCCTGGCCATCGACGATTTCGGCACCGGTTATTCGTCATTGCTGCGGCTAAAACGCTTGCCGGTGCAGAAACTCAAGATTGATCAGGGTTTCGTCGCCGGTCTGCCTTGGGATGAAGACGACTCGGCCATTGTGCGGGTCATCATCGCCCTGGCGCAGAGCATGGGTATGCAAGTACAGGCGGAGGGCGTCGAAACGGTCGAGCAGGCGGCGTTCCTGCTTGAGCACGGCGCTGATCAGGGCCAGGGGTACTGGTTTGGTCGGCCGGTGCCGCCAATGGAGCTGGATTGGGCCCGAACCCCCATCATCTGATCGTTCCCCCATGCTCCGCGTGGGAACGCATCCCGTGGCGCTCTGCGTCACCCTGAGATCAGGGACGAAGAGCGTCCTCGGCGGCATTCCCACGCGGTGCGTGGGAAGATAAGTCTTTTGGTTATATAAACATTCTTAAATAGTCTTTTTAAGAATATCTGCGCCTCTCTACTATTGGTTTCACGCCGCAAGCAGTGCCGCCACTGCCAGGCAACCACACAGTCGAAGGAGCAGCACCATGAGCGCATCTCTGCGTAGCGTTGACGGTCAGGACGAAGCAACCATTCTGCGTGAAATCCAGAGCGCCCTGC
Source organism: Pseudomonas sp. Sample_22 (assembly GCF_004307635.1). Classification (NCBI taxonomy): domain Bacteria; kingdom Pseudomonadati; phylum Pseudomonadota; class Gammaproteobacteria; order Pseudomonadales; family Pseudomonadaceae; genus Pseudomonas; species Pseudomonas sp. Sample_22. The sequence goes on along the minus strand of NZ_RCNY01000047.1, from coordinate 97,026 downwards.
GCGATCTGCGTTTCGGTGCCGTGGAAATCACGGTGCACAACGCCCAGGTGGTTCAAATCGAACGCAAGGAAAAATTCCGATTGCAGCAGCCGGGCAACAAGCCGGGCTGAAGCTTGCGATCCTTGAGCCGGCACCGCGATTCCTAAAATCCATAAGAACTAGCCAATAGAATTCCAGGAGCTTTCACCATGTCGTCGATTCGCCATTTCGCTTTGGCCGCTCTGGCCAGTGCTCTTTTTGCCGGTACCGCGGTTGCCAAGGATTACGAGCTGTTGAACGTGTCGTATGACCCGACCCGTGAGCTCTATCAGGAATACAACGCCGAATTCATCAAGTCCTGGCAGAAGGATCATGCGGGCGATACGGTGAAAATCCAGCAATCCCACGGCGGTTCTGGCAAACAAGGCCGGGCGGTCATTGATGGTCTGCGTGCCGACGTGGTGACGCTGGCGCTGGCCGGTGACATCGACGAAATCGCCAAGCTTGGCAAAACCCTGCCAGCGGATTGGCAAAAGCGGCTGCCGGAAGCGAGCACGCCGTACACGTCGACCATCGTGTTCCTGGTGCGCAAGGGCAACCCTAAAGGCATCAAGGATTGGGGCGACCTGATCAAGAACGACGTGTCGGTGATCACGCCGAACCCGAAGACTTCCGGCGGCGCACGCTGGAACTTCCTTGCGGCGTGGGCCTACGGTCTGAAAGCCAATGGCGGCAACGAAGCCAAGGCTAAAGAGTATGTGCAGACCCTGTTCAAGCACGTACCTGTGCTGGATACCGGTGCTCGCGGTTCGACCATCACCTTCGTCAACAACGGGCAGGGTGACGTGCTGCTGGCCTGGGAAAACGAAGCTTTCCTGGCGCTCAAAGAAGATGGCGGCGCCGACAAGTTCGACATTGTCGTACCTTCTTTGTCGATCCTCGCCGAGCCGCCGGTGGCGCTGGTCGACAAGAACGCCGAGAAAAAGGGCAACACCGAGATCGCCGAGGCGTACCTCAAGCACCTGTACAGCCCGGCCGGTCAGGAAATTGCGGCGAAAAACTTCTATCGTCCACGTGACAAGGACGTGGCCGCCAAGTACGCCCAGCAGTTCCCGAAACTGGAGCTGGTGACCATCGACAAGGATTTTGGCGGCTGGAAAACCGCGCAACCGAAATTCTTCAATGACGGCGGCGTGTTCGACCAGATCTACCAGGCGCAGTAATCTGAACAATCCGGATTCATTGTGGCGAGGGAGCTTGCTCCCGCTTGAGTGCGAAGCGCTCATCAGAAGCAGGGACCGCTGCGCAGTCCAGCGCGAGCAAGCTCCCTCGCCACACAACCAAGGACTTTTATGTCGCGTCGTATCTCCCCCGTCATACCCGGCTTCGGGCTGACGCTGGGGTACACCTTGGTGTACCTCAGTCTGATTGTGCTCATACCACTGGCGGCGATGTTCGTGCACGCCGCTCAACTCACCTGGGATCAGTTCTGGGCAATCATCTCGGCACCACGAGTGCTGGCGGCGTTGAAGCTGAGCTTCGGCACCGCACTGTATGCCGCGATCATCAACGGCATCATCGGCACGCTGCTGGCGTGGGTGCTGGTGCGCTATACCTTCCCGGGGCGCAAAGTCATCGACGCGATGATCGACCTGCCGTTCGCGTTGCCCACCGCGGTGGCGGGCATCGCGCTGACTGCGCTTTACGCCCCCACCGGGCTGGTCGGTCAGTTCGCCACGGACCTGGGTTTCAAGATCGCTTACACCCCTCTGGGCATCACCCTTGCCCTGACTTTTGTGACACTTCCATTCGTAGTACGTACCGTACAGCCAGTATTGGCCGATATCCCCCGTGAAGTCGAAGAAGCGGCGGCGTGCCTGGGTGCGAAGCCGTGGCAGGTGTTCCGTCATATCCTCGTGCCGGCACTGCTGCCGGCCTGGTTGACCGGCTTTGCCCTGGCCTTTGCCCGCGGGGTTGGCGAGTACGGTTCGGTGATTTTCATCGCCGGTAACATGCCGATGAAAACCGAAATCCTGCCGCTGCTGATCATGGTCAAGCTCGACCAGTACGATTACACCGGCGCTACCTCCATTGGTGTACTGATGCTGGTGGTTTCTTTCATTCTGCTGCTGCTGATCAACCTGTTGCAGCGGCGCATCGAAACCCCATAAGGAGGCGCGAACATGTCCCAATCGTCTATCGCGGCCGCCTCTTCGGCCAACGCTGCCCGCCGTGGCAGTGCGACTTCGCGGCGCATCCTGATCGGCCTCGGCTGGCTGATCTTTGCCCTGTTCCTGTTGCTGCCGCTGTTCATCGTGGTGTCCCAGGGTTTGAAGCTCGGTATCGGTGCGTTTTTCACCGCCATCTTCGAGCCGGATGCGTTGTCCGCCCTGAAACTCACGGTGATCGCCGTACTGATTTCGGTGCCGTTGAACCTGGTGTTCGGCGTCAGCGCCGCGTGGTGCGTGAGCAAATACACGTTCCGTGGCAAGAGCATGCTGGTGACGCTGATCGACCTGCCGTTCTCGGTATCGCCGGTGATCGCCGGTCTGGTCTATGTGCTGATGTTCGGCGCCCAGGGCCTGTTCGGCCCGTGGCTGCAGGATCACGACATCCAGATCGTGTTCGCCTTGCCGGGCATTGTGCTGGCGACGATTTTCGTCACCGTGCCGTTCGTGGCCCGTGAGTTGATCCCGCTGATGCAAGAGCAGGGCACGCAGGAAGAAGAAGCCGCGCGTTTGCTCGGGGCCAATGGCTGGCAGATGTTCTGGCACGTCACCGTGCCCAACATCAAATGGGGCCTGATCTATGGCGTGGTGTTGTGTACTGCGCGGGCCATGGGTGAGTTCGGTGCGGTGTCGGTGGTGTCCGGGCACATTCGCGGGGTAACCAACACCTTGCCGCTGCACGTCGAGATCCTCTACAACGAATACAACCACGTGGCCGCGTTCGCCGTGGCGAGCCTGTTGCTGATCCTGGCGCTCTTCATCCTGCTGCTCAAGCAGTGGAGCGAAAACCGTATCAACCGCCTGCGCGCCAGCGCCGCGGAGGAATAATTCATGTCGATCGAAGTGCGTAACGTCAGCAAGAATTTCAATGCGTTCAAAGCGCTGGACAACATCAGCCTGGACATTCAGAGCGGCGAGCTCGTCGCGTTGCTCGGCCCATCGGGCTGTGGCAAGACCACGCTGTTGCGGATCATTGCCGGCCTGGAAACCCCGGACAACGGCAGCATCGTGTTCCACGGAGAAGACGTGTCCGGCCATGACGTGCGTGATCGCAACGTCGGTTTCGTGTTCCAGCACTACGCCCTGTTCCGCCACATGACGGTGTTCGATAACGTCGCGTTCGGCCTGCGCATGAAGCCGAAGAACCAGCGCCCGAACGAAAGCCAGATCGCGGCGAAAGTCCACGAACTGCTGAACATGGTGCAACTGGACTGGTTGTCGGATCGCTACCCGGAACAACTCTCCGGTGGTCAGCGTCAGCGGATTGCGCTGGCCCGTGCCTTGGCGGTGGAGCCCAAAGTGCTGCTGCTCGACGAACCCTTCGGTGCCCTCGACGCCAAGGTCCGTAAAGAGTTGCGCCGCTGGCTGGCGCGCCTGCACGAAGACATCAACCTGACGTCCGTTTTCGTGACCCACGACCAGGAAGAAGCGATGGAAGTCGCCGACCGCATCGTGGTGATGAACAAGGGCGTGATCGAACAGATCGGCTCACCGGGCGACGTCTATGAAAACCCGGCCAGCGATTTCGTTTATCACTTCCTTGGAGACTCCAACCGCCTGCATCTGGGCGAGGACAATCACGTGCTGTTCCGCCCGCACGAGGTGTCGTTGTCGCGGCATGAACTGGACGATCACCATGCAGCCGAAGTGCGTGATATTCGTCCGTTGGGCGCGACGACGCGGGTGACTTTGAAGGTTGAAGGGCAGAGCGATCTGATCGAAGCCGAAGTGGTGAAGGATCACGACAGTCTGATCGGCTTGGCCAAGGGCGAGACGTTGTTCTTCAAGCCGAAAGTCTGGCAGAAAGTCGCCAACATTTAATCCCTCCAGCTGATCGTTCCCACGCTCTGCGTGGGAATGCCTCATGGGACGCTCCGCGTCCAGTGACGCAGAGCGTCACGGTATGCATTCCCACGCAGAGCGTGGGAACGATCAGTAGGAGCGAGGCTTGCCCGCGAAGGCGATCTACGCCGCAGCGCCTTTCTGACGCAAACGCACACCACCCGCCCGCGCCTCGATCTGCTCCTTGAGCTCATGCCGCATCCCCAGCAAGAACGCCAGTTCAGCCACCACAAACAACGGCCCGACGATCAATCCCGTCACGTCATCGACAAAGGCCGGCTTGCGCCCCTCGTAGTGATGCCCGACGAACTGGATCGCCCAACCGATCACGAACATCGCCATGCCGCTGCTCAACCAGACCAGGGTGCTTTGCTGCGCCAGTACTTGACCCGCCCAGACGCACAGCCCCAGCAACACGGTCATCAGTATTCCGAGGCGCAGCTCCAGGCGCAGGTAAAACCACGCCGACGCCAACGCCACCAGCATTGCCGGTGATAACCAGCCCCCGGCCCACTGCGGACGCGACAGCAACACGGCCACCGCCACCACGATCAGCGGAATGCCGATAAAGTGAGTGGCGATGTTGCGCGGATCACGGTGGTACGCGGCGTATTGACTGAGATGGTCAACCAGGCTTTTTTTCATTGTTATTCCTCCTGTAGGGTGATCGATCATGCCCCGGGGCCGTTCTTCGCTCTGTCAGCCAGGCGACAATCTCTAGGAGTTTTCATGGATATGCAGGTCTGGCGTCAACGCCTGCTGCGCGGTCAGTGGTTCAGTCATCTGCCTGTTTCCCTACAGGATAGTCTGTTGGCAGCGGCCAGGTTGCGGCGCCTGTCTCCGGGGCAGCGCCTGTTCAAGCGCGGCGATCCGCCCTGTGGGCTGTATGCGGTGCTTGAAGGTGCGATGCGCATCGGTGCGGTGAATGAGCAAGGTAAAGAGGCGTTGTTGAGCGTGGTGGAGGCACCGCACTGGTTCGGTGAAATCGGCCTGTTCGATGGCCAGCCGCGCACCCACGATGCGTTCGGCCTGGGGCATTGCACCCTGGCGCATATCCCGCAATCGGTTTTGCTGGCGTTGCTCGAAGAACAGCCGATGCATTGGCGCCAGTTGGCGTTATTGATGAGCCAGAAACTGCGCCTGACCTTTATCAATCTCGAACAACTGAGCCTGATGCCGGCCCCCACTCGACTGGCCCACCGCTTGTTGATGATTGCCACAGGCTACGGCGAAAACGACCCACCGCGCCGCGTCCTGCAATTGCCGCAGGAACAACTGGCGTCGATGTTGTCGCTGTCGCGCCAGACCACCAATCAGATCCTCAAGGATTTGCAGGGGCAGGGGATTATCGGGTTGAGCTACGGCGAAATTGAAATCCTCGATGCCGTGCGATTGCGGGCATTGGCGATGGTTTGATGCCTCGTGTGGGTAAAAAAGCGGCTGGACTTTAATTCGGAGATGCATTAAATACAATGCAAAGTGTGACAAATTTCAATTTTGCACTGTATACGAGGCAAGGTAGCACTATGGAAAATCTGGGTGAGCTGATCCGAACCTTACGCAAAGAAAGAAAACTCTCCCAACAGGCACTGGCACAGCAGTACGGAATGAGCCGTGCGACTATCTCTGGAATCGAAAACAACACCCTCTCCGAAATTGGCCTGCGCAAGGTCGAGGCAATCCTCAACGGATTTGGTTATGAACTTACCGCCGTACCGCGGCAATCGAAGCGGCCGACACTGGATAGCCTGAAAAAGGTGAACTTCCATGGTTGAGCTGCAGCAAAGGGATCGGCTGGCGATCAGTGTTTCCAGCAATGCCGTCGGAATTCTTGGTCGAGGCCAATCGTCCGCTGACAGCGTTTTTGCCTACGCCGAAAACGCATCAGAGCAAGATGCCGTTTCTTTGATCATGCCGGTACGCCTGGAGAGCTACGCGTGGGAGCCAGGTGTTCCTCCGGTTTTCGAGATGAACTTGCCGGAGGGGACTTTGCGCGATGAGTTGACTCGTCGTTTCAGCAAGGCTGTCCGAGGCTTTGACGACTTTTCGATGCTTGCTATCGTCGGCCCGCACCAACTCGGCAGAGTGAGCATTTCACCGGCGCAGGACGGGCTCGACCAGCCACCTGAAACCAGCTTGGCGGACCTTCTTGTGCATGATGGTGCGCAAGGATTGTTCGACGACCTCTTGCACACGTATGGCCAGTACTCGGGCGTTTCCGGTGTGCAGCCGAAAGTTCTGATTCGTGATAGCGGGTCAACCATCGATCGACTGTCCCATCGGGGGGCGACACATCTGGTTAAAACCTTTCACCCGGAACAATACCCGCAACTCGCTGCAAACGAATATTTCTGCATGCGGGCTGCATTGCACTCGGGGCTTGAGGTGCCGAAGTTTGAACTGAGTGATCAAGGTAGATTCCTGATCGTTGAACGCTTCGACCTGAACGACAAAGGTTATTTGGGTTTCGAGGATTTTTGCGTGCTTAACGCCTGGCCTTCAAAAGCCAAATACGACGGCTCATATGAAGGTATTGCCAGACAGATCAAAGCGTTCGTTTCTCCTTCAATGCTCAATCAGGCGCTTGAGTCGTTTTTCAAAATCGTCGCACTTTCATCGGGTTTGAAGAACGGCGACGCGCACCTGAAAAACTTTGGCGTTCTCTATGAGGATTGCGCAGCCGATGCGCAAATCAGTCTGGCCCCTACCTACGACATCATCACTACGTCGGTCTACATCAAGGCCGACAGCATGGCGTTACTGTTGGGGGGATCGAAGGCGTGGCCAAAGTACAAAATGCTGATGCGCTTTGGTCGGTCTGCCTGCAACTTGACCGAAGGGCGCTGCAACGAGTTACTGCAACAAGTCGGCCATGGTATGGAAGTAGCGATGGACGAGATGGTCCAGCATATCAAGGCAAACGGTTCCTTTGCCCGGATAGGCGCGCAAATGCTGGAGCAGTGGCAAGCAGGCATTGCGCGTAGTCTGGTAAAAAACTAATCAGCGCAACCCATCCCGAAACTGTCCCGGTGTCATCCCGGTCCAGCGTTTGAACGCGCGGCTGAAGCTGCTGGTGTCGGCGAATCCGAGCAGATAACTGATCTCGCTCAGCGAAACCTGCGGGTCGCGCAGGTGCAGCAGGGCGAGGTTCTCGCGGCTTTCGTTGAGCAGCGTATCGAAGCGACAGCCTTCGTCCGCCAGGTGCCTTTGCAGGCTGCGCAGGCTCAGGTGCAGGGCCTTGGCGATGTGTTCGGCACTGGGTTCGCCTTCGGGCAGTTGTTCTTCAATGGCGTCGCGGACCTTGCGCTCCCATGTCAGCGGCTTGAGTTGCGCGAGGGTGCGTTTGAGCACGGTTTCGTTGTGCTCGGCCAGCTCCGGGTTGGCGTCATCCAGGTGGCTGTCGAAGTCGACAAGGGCGAATTCCAGCCGATCTTCCTCGGCGCCGAAGTACACGGGTGAGCGAAAGGCTTTATGCCATGGGTGCGCGTCTGCCGGTTCCGGGCGCCGCAGGTAGGTCGCCAGTGGTGCGTAATCCCGGCCCAGGCGATTGCGACAGGTGCGCACGTAAATCGCCATGAACGCATCGATGGCTTCGAAGGCCGGGGCCGGGTTGCCGCAGGGAATTTTCAGATGGAAGCGGTAGCGATCCTCGTCGCGGATCAGCTCCAGTTCCAGAGCATCGCTGACCACCTGGTGATAACGCACGATGCGCTCGAATACTTCGCGCAGGCTGCCGCTGGCCACCAGCGCATAGCCCAGGGCGTGAAAGGTGGTCGGGCTGACAAAGCGCGATACGCGTAAGCCAAGCGCCGGGTCACCGCTGGCCTGTACCGCCAACTCCCACAGACGCGTGGTTCCGGACAACGGATAACGCGCGTTCGGGTCCTCCATCAACTGCGGATCGAGTCCCGCTTGCCGGCACAGGCTGGTGCTGTCGACGCCCAGTGCATCGAGTTGCTTGCGCAAGGCGCGGGTCCAGCTGGCGAGTGAGGTCGGTTCAGTCATGCTGATTGGCGCTTCCGGTCAACAGGTTGGCGTTCACGGCTACCGCTGCAAACGGGCGCGGCAGGCAGGATGCGAACATCAATAACCAGAGGATGGAAGCATGGACCGTACTTCTGCAAGCCCCCAACGACTGAATGCAGCTCAACGATCGGCACAAATTCGCGAAGTGGTGCTGGCCAAGGGTGTCGAGCTGCGGGAGCGCTACCCGGTTCTTAAGCATCAGGACGCTATCGGTGCGAGCATTCTGGCGTTCGCATTGGCCGGCATGATCGGTTCGGCAACGCTCTACATCAGCGGACACATGGCCTGGTGGGCGTGCCTGTTGCTTAACGCGTTTTTTGCTTCGCTGACCCATGAGCTGGAACACGATCTGATTCACAGCATGTACTTCCGTAAACAGAAGGTGCCGCACAACCTGATGATGGGGCTGGTGTGGCTGGCCCGCCCGAGCACCATCAACCCATGGATTCGCCGTCACCTGCACCTCAATCACCACAAGTTTTCCGGCTCTGAAAACGACATGGAAGAGCGCGCGATCACCAACGGCGAGCCATGGGGTTTCGCCCGGTTCTTGATGATTGGCGACAACATCATGTCGGCGTTTATCCGCATGTTGCGAGCCAGGACATGGGCACACAAGTTCAGCATCATCAAGCGCACCTTGAAGGTCTATGCACCGCTGGCGCTGGTGCATTGGGGGGCGTGGTATGTGTTTCTCGGTTTTCATGCGGCCAATGGCATTGCGCAACTGATAGGCGCGCCGATCGATTGGTCGGCGACGACGTTGTCGGTCATGCAGGTGATCGACATCGCGGCAGTCGTGATCATCGGCCCGAATGTACTGCGCACGTTTTGCCTGCACTTCATCAGCTCGAACATGCACTACTACGGCGACGTGGAACCGGGCAACGTCATGCAGCAAACCCAAGTGCTGAATGCATGGTGGTTATGGCCGTTGCAGGCATTCTGCTTCAATTTCGGCAGCAGCCACGGGATTCATCATTTTGTGGTGAAGGAGCCGTTCTACATCCGCCAGCTGACAGTGCCGGTGGGTCACAAAGTAATGCGCGAGATGGGGGTGCGGTTCAACGATCTCGGCACCTTCGGCCGGGCGAACCGGTTTGTGCGCAAGGAAACTACAGAACCACAGCAAGTGCGAACCGCTCAGGTGTGAGCACTACACCGGAAACTCAAATCTGTTCGTTCGTCATAAATCTGACCCAAAGGGACGTTAGGTTATGACGCAGGAAGGAGGCCCGGCGATGGATCGTCTTATGTCATAAAGTGCTAACAAAGTAATCAAATATTCCTTTATTGGATAACCGTTTTAGCCAATCATCGGCTTCCGGTGTTGCTGATCAGCACTGACAGAATTTGAGTTTCCGGGGGCCGTCTCCTTGGCAGGGTGCGGCCCCTTTTTTATTCCGCAAGAAACACCAACCCACCAATTGTTTTTATATTCCAATCAGGCCTTAATAAATAGCTTCTTATTCCTTAACGAATATAACTCTCCTCCCTATACTCGATCGGGAACAGACACGCAGCAGGAGAGTTCCCCATGCGCAACGAATCGATTCGCTACCTGATTGTGCCGGGCTGGCAAGGATCGCCAGAAGATCATTGGCAAAGCCATTGGCAGAAAAGTTTGCCGAACAGCGCACGGGTCGAACAGGCCGACTGGTTGACACCGCGCCGCGAAGACTGGGTAGCGGCCTTGGCTGAGGCGATCGCGGCCGACAGCACTCCGGTCATTCTGATTGCCCACAGCCTGGGATGCATCACCGTCGCCCATTGGGCTGCGACGGCGCCCGTGCAGTTCTTGCGGCAGGTGCGCGGCGCCTTGCTGGTCGCACCGGCAGACGTCGAGCGTCCGGCCTGTGCGCCGGCCCTGCGTAATTTCGCACCGATTCCGACTGACCTGCTGCCATTTCCCAGCCAGGTCGTCAGTTCCGATAACGACAGTGCCGTCAGTGCATCGCGAGCGTTGGAGCTGGCGCGCAACTGGGGAGCCGAAGCGGGCATCCTCGCAGGTGCCGGCCACATCAACGTCAAGTCCGGACATCAGCGTTGGGAGCAGGGGTTTGCCTATCTCTATCGCCTGCAAAACCGCATGGAACAACACGCCCTGCGCCGCGCTTGAACACTTTCCTTAGTTAACGCCCCCGTCTCCCGGCGGTTTTGGGCGGGAGTCTGCCATGAGCTTTGAAACCTTCGGTCAGCCGCTGCTGACCTTTCCCGATGCTGAAAAAAGTCCCCTGAGCATTCGCGCCAAGGCGTTGGTGTTCGTCGATCCGCGCTCCCGGCAATTGCGCCAGGAGCTGGAACAACTGGCGCCGCGCTCGATTTCGGTGCTGATCCGTGGCGAAACGGGGAGCGGTAAAGAATTGTTGGCGCGGCACATCCATCGCGCCAGCGATCGTGGCGGATTGTTTGTGTCGGTCAATTGCGGCGCGATCAGCCCGACCTACGCCGACGCTGAATTGTTTGGCTATGCCGCAGGCAGCTACAGCGGTTCGGCGAGCAGTCGCGCGGGATGGTTTGGTTCGGCCAACGGCGGCACGCTGTACCTGGACGAGATCGGCGACTTGCCGCTGCCGATCCAGATCAAACTGCTCGCCGCGCTGGAAAACCACGAAGTGACACGCGTTGGTGCCCAGCAGCCGAGCCCAGTAGATGTGCGTCTGGTAGCGGCCACCAGCATCGATCTGGCCCAGGCGGTTGCCGCCGGGAAATTCCATGAGCGGCTCTATCACTACCTCAGCGAGGGGCAACTCGAACTGCCAGCCTTGCGCGAGCGGGTCGGCGACATTCTTTCGTTGGCCGAATACTTCCTGGGTATCTACAGCCAACGCCTCGATCTGCCGGTGCCGCTGATCAGCGAAACCGCGCAACACGTGCTGGAGCGACACAGTTGGCCGGGCAACACCCGCGAACTGGAAAATGTCATTCACTTTGCGTTGTTGGTGAGTACCGGCGACGAGATTTTGCCGGAGCATTTGAATTTGCCGGATGAAGGGCTGGCGCAGATTGAACGGCAACTCCAGCAGATACTCGACAAGGGCTCCGCGTCTGAAAAAGCCGCCCTGAAACAAATACTTAAGCAGGCTGGCCTCCTGTAACCCGAGAACGCCGCAGAGTCTCAGGAGCCCTGCGTTATCGTTTGGCGACCCTCGCGAGCAGTCTCGCAACCAAGGGAATGCGCGGGCTAGAGCTGTATGAACAAAATGGAATATGAAGCTGAATAAAGGTTATTGTTCGGGAATAAAAAATCCCGGTATTGTCCGCTTCACGCCAGCGATAGCACTTCACTGGCACACGTACTGATAGCCGTCGCCACAAGCGACTGTGATATTCGATAAGGACACTGCATGAAAAAGGTTCTGTTGTTCACCGCACTGGCGGCTGCCCTGACCGCGGGCCTGGCCCAGGCTGGCGAGAAACTGGTGGTTGCCGCGACCCCGGTGCCACACGCCGAAATCCTTGAGCTGATCAAGCCAACCCTCGCCAAAGAAGGCGTGGACCTGGAAATCAAAGTCTTCACCGACTACGTACAGCCGAACGTGCAAGTTGGCGAAAAGCGCCTGGATGCCAACTACTTCCAGACCAAGCCTTATCTGGACAGCTTCAACGCCGGCAAATACAAGGATGACAAAGCCAAGTACCTGGTCACCGTGCAAGGTGTGCACGTTGAACCGTTCGGTGGCTACTCGAGCAAATACAAAACCCTGGCCGAGCTGCCTGACGGCGCGACCATCGCTATCCCGAACGAAGGCAGCAACAGCGGTCGTGCGTTGATCCTGCTGCAGAAAGCCGGTCTGATCGAACTCAAGGATCCGAAAAACGCCCTGGCGACCCCGAAAGATATCGCCAAGAACCCGCACAACTTCAAGTTCAAGGAACTTGAATCGGCCCTGTTGCCACGTGTTCTGAAGGAAGTTGATCTGGACATGATCAACACCAACTACGCGCTGGAAGCCAAGTTGAACCCGACCAAGGACGCCCTGGTGATCGAAGGTGCTGATTCGCCTTACGTGAACTTCCTGGTGGCCCGTGAGGACAACAAGGACAGTGCCGCTATCCAGAAACTGGCCAAAGCCCTGACCAGCCCGGAAGTGAAAGCATTCATCGAGAAGAAGTACAGCGGCGCGGTACTGCCGGCGTTCTGATTCGCGAGGTAAACCCTTCAAGGTTTCCAACGCCGACGGCTAGCGCTAGCGTCGGCGTTTTTTTGTGTTTGAAAATCAAGCAGTGCTGGCCAGCAACGCCCTGCGCAACGCGACCAGTAACTTTACGATGTCCTGCGGATTCATGGGTTTAAGCACTTTTGCATCTGCCATGTTCTCTTCCTTGTGAGTGTTCGGCCAGGGAGTCTGGCCAATAACGGTCCGTCCTTGGAGGGGCAAATCGAAAAATAGATCCTTCCTACGGCGTAAAGGAAAATAGCCGTCTTACGCCGCCTCGGCAAACAGGCCAAACACTTTTCCTCAATTACTAGCACTTTTGCCAGTTGTTCCGAATCCTCCGGCCGTTTCAAGCTACGATCATTGAACGGAGGTGCTGACGATGACCACATATTTGTGCCGCTATGGTTACGACGCACTGGATCTGCTGATCGGGCTGGAGCCATTGGGGCAAGAAAAAATGCAGCGATTTTATCGTCACCAACATTTGGTGACGGAATTGCAAGGCTGCACCAGCCAGAGTGTGTTTCAAACAGAATCGCAACTGCTGGCGGAGCAACGTCGCGATCATGATAACGTTGCGAGTCGATTGCTGGCGACTGACCACCAACGATCCATTCAGCAACTCACCCATCCACCTCTACGGCAGGTCTATTCGCCCTACGGCCATCGCCGGGTCGAAAGCGGTCTCGGCAGTCTTCTGGGTTTCAATGGCGAAAGGGGTGACCCGGTCACCGGCCACTATTTGCTGGGCAATGGTCATCGTGCATTCAATCCGGTGCTGATGCGCTTCAACAGCCCGGACAGTCTGAGTCCGTTTGGGCGGGGCGGGCTGAATCCGTATGCGTATTGCCTGGGGGATCCGGTGAATTTCAGTGATCCGACGGGGCATGCGGGCGAGCCAAACTGGCAATCGTGGATGTTCGTCGCAATGTCTGCGCTGGGTCTGGTGTCGGGCGCTGTCGGAATTTACTCGGCAAGGCTCTCTATCAGGAATGCAAAAGTCGCTAGCAGCACGGCCTCTGGAACCGTCTCGAAACACGCCAAGTACGCAGGTATGACGGGGGCTGTGACAGGATTCGTCGGTGCCGGGACGGGGTTCGTGAGGTCCAGTATCGCTGCCGCGGATCCGGATAATTCAGCCCTGGATCCCCTGCTTGCGATCATGGCCGCCTTCAGCGCTTTATCGTTTGCCGCTACAGCAACTGCGGTGTCCTTCAACTTTCGTGCTTACAGGATAAACCGGGCTGAAGCAGTGAAGGTTGCCTACAGAGGAGTAAAATCAGGTCCCTTCAGAAACCCGCAGGTAAGTCCGCCCGCAGCGCCAGGCTCGCCGATTCCTTCAGCTCCGCTTCCTTCGCCCGGGCCGATTGGCTTTGAAAGTTTTCAGGTTCCAACGGTCAGACATCGAACCGATGTCAACTTGAACATGGGTTTCGACAGTCAAGTCGAGAATCCCGGGCGTGCCATGAAAATCCGCCGATCCTTTTAGAACAACTCGACACCTGTCATTCAATCCGGCCAATACCACGCCGGTTCGTCCAACATCCGCTGCCCGACAATCCCGGTCTGGCCAAGGGTTTTCTCCAGCACGATGCAGTTGCATTCCGGGTCCTGCTGCAATGCAGAGATCAGTCGTCGGGCATGGGACACCACCCACACCTGACACTGCTCGGAGGCGCGGATGATCAACCGCGCCAATGCCGGCAACAGATCCGGATGCAGGCTGGTTTCCGGTTCGTTCAACACCATCAGCGTCGGCGGGCGTGGCGTCAGCAGCGCCGCCACCAGCAGCAGATAGCGCAGCGTGCCGTCCGATAGTTCGGCGGCGGACAGCGGGCGCAACAATCCTTCCTGATAAAACTCGATGGCGAAGCGGCCACCGGCGAGCGGTTCGATGTGCAATCGTGCACCGGGAAATGCATCGCTGATCGCGTCGCGCAATGCCTCGGGGTCGCCGATTTCGATAATGGTCTGCAACGCCGCCGCCAGGTCGCGGCCGTCGTGGTGTAGAACCGGCGTACGGGTGCCCAATTGCGGTTGGCGCACTGGTGCGTCGACGTCACTGCGAAAGTGATCGTAGAAGCGCCAGCGGCGGATGAGTTCGCGCAGTTCCAGAACTTCCGGCGAGGTGCGCAAGCTGCCGACCTGATCAAAAAGACTGTCGAAATTCGGGGTGTGCTGTGCCAGTACATCCCATTGACGATCGGCCCGACTGCGGATCATCGGGCCGTCGCGATCCACCAACAGACTTGCCGGACGATAGAACGCCCCGTTCCAGATGCATTCGCGCTTGATCTGCGGATCGAGGCTGAACCGTGAAGGGATGGGCGTGTCGTGCCCTGGAAGCATGAAGTGGCCGTTGGATTCAGGAAGGCCGAGACTGATCGAGTAACCGAAGTCCTCACTGGTGAACCCCAGACGCAGGCGTTTGGCGCCCTGTCTCACGCCGGCCTCGACCGGCACCTCACCATTTCGCATACGCCGGGAGATGGTTTGCGGTCCCGCCCAGAAGGTCGAGCCCAGCCCACCCTCACGGGCCAGCGCATTGACCACGCCACCCTGAGCGGTTTCCGCCAGCAAACGCAGCGCGCGGTAGAGGTTCGATTTGCCGCTGCCGTTTGGCCCGGTGATCAGGTTCAAGCGACCCAGTGGGATCACCAGTTTGTTGATCGAGCGGTAATTGGCCACCGCGAGGGTGTTGAGCATGGAAAATGTCCCTATTGGCCGACCCTGCAGGCGCTGCCGCAGCTACGATCTCTTGCCTTTGAGTTGATCAGGGTCAAAAGATCGCAGCCCGCGGCAGCTCGTACAAGAGGAAAAGCTGAATTTGCGTAGGCGAAGGTTAATCCCTGTTCTAAGCTGACAAACGAATCGCGCCCGTTAAACGCAAAGGAGTCTGCATGGCTGGTCCCGGATTGAGATTAGCGCTTGGCCTGAGCCTCCTGGTATTGCTCAGTGCCTGCGACAAAGAGAAACCGCTCGAGAAGGCTCGGCCACGGGTTTTCGTTCAGGAAGTCAAACTCACCGATTACGCTGCCAACATCACCTTGACCGGCGATGTGCAGGCTCGGGTGCAGACCGAGCTGTCTTTTCGCGTGAGTGGAAAGATCATCCAGCGTATGGTCGATGTGGGTGACCGGATCGCGGCCAGGCAGGTCCTTGCCCGGCTCGACCCGAAGGACCTGCAAACCAGTCTCGACTCGGCACAGGCTCAAGTGGTGGCCGAGCAGGCCAAGGTCAAACAGAACGCCGCGTCTTTCGTGCGCCAGCAAAAACTGTTGCCCAAGGGTTATACCAGCCAAAGCGAGTACGACTCTGCGCAGGCGGCATTGCGCAGTAGCCAAAGCTCACTCGCGGCGGCCCAGGCGCAGTTGGCCAATGCCCGTGAACAACTGAGTTACACCGCGTTGATGTCGGATGCGCCAGGCGTGATCACTGCGCGCCAGGCAGAGGTCGGCCAGGTGGTTCAGGCCACCGTGCCGATCTTCAGCCTGGCCCAGGACGGTGCGCGCGATGCGGTGTTCAACGTCTATGAATCGCTGCTGGCCGAACCACCATCAGACAAGGGTGTTGTGGTCAGCCTGCTCGACAATCCGGCGATCAAAACCACCGGTACAGTCCGCGAGATTACCCCGGCGGTCTCGGAGCAGACTGGCACTGTGCAAGTCAAAGTCACCCTCGACAGCTTGCCGCCCGGCATGCAACTGGGTTCGGTGGTGAGTGCCACAGCCAATACCCGGGGCAAGTCCGCGGTGGAGTTGCCGTGGTCGGCGCTGACCAAAAAAATCAGCGAGCCCGCGGTATGGCTGGTGGACGGCGACGGCAAGGCGCAGTTGCATACCGTCACCGTCGGCCGCTATCTGACCGGTAAAGTCATCATCAGCGAGGGCCTCAAAGGAGGCGAAAAAGTCGTCGTTGCCGGTGGCCAGTTGCTGCATCCCGGCGTGACGGTGGAAATCGCTGAAGACACCTACAAGGAATTGGCCGCGGAGAGTCAACCATGAAGCATCTGTTACTGGTTCTGACCAGTGTGATGCTGGTGGCCTGTTCGGAAAAAGAAGCGCCAGCGGAGCCGGTGCGACCGGTGTTGTCGATCAAGGTCGAGGCACTGGGTGAACAAAACCTTGGCCGATTCGCGGGGAGCATCCAGGCCCGCTATGAGAGCAATGTCGGTTTCCGTGTACCGGGACGCATCGCGAGCCGTAGCGTCGATGTCGGCGCGGAGGTCGACAAGGGGGCGTTGCTTGCCTCGCTGGACCCTACGGATCAGCAGAACCAATTGCGCTCGGCAGAGGGCGACCTGGCGAGCATCCGGGCGAATCTGATCAACGCCCAGGCCACCGCCCGGCGACAGCAGAGCCTGTTCGATCAAGGCGTGGGCTCCCAGGCGCAACTCGACGCTGCACTGACTGACCTGAAGACCACCCAGGCCTCGCTGGACCAGGCTCAGGCAGCGGTCAGCCAGGCCAAGGATCAACTCAACTACGTTGAATTGCGTGCCGATCACAAAGCGGTCGTCACCGCGTGGATGGCCGAAGCCGGACAAGTTGTCACCGCCGGCCAGCAAGTGGTTACGCTGGCGCGACCGGATATCAAGGAGGCGGTGATCGATCTGCCGGACACCCTGGTCGATCAGTTACCCGAAGACGTGGTGTTCCAGGTTGCTTCGCAATTGAGCCCGGAGATCAACACCACGGCTATCGTGCGGGAAATCGAGCCCCAGGCACAAAGTGCAACCCGTACCCGACGCGCGCGCCTGACCCTTTCCGAAACACCCAGCGGATTTCGCCTGGGCACGGCGATCAGCGTGACATTGATTTCGGCGATCAAGCCGCAGATCGAATTGCCTCTGAGCGCGTTGCAGGAAGTCGAAGGCAAGTCGCGCATCTGGGTAATCGATGCCCAGGCGCAAACCGTTTCTCCCAGGGATGTCAGCATCATCAGCCGCACGGACAGCACCGTCGTAGTCGCCAGCGGCGTGAAGTCCGGCGAGCGGATTGTCAGTGCGGGAGTCAACAGCCTCAAACCGGGGCAAAAAGTGAAAGTAGATGAGGGCAGCCCACAATGAAAGGGAGTTTCAACTTATCCGAATGGGCGCTCAAACATCAGTCGTTTGTCTGGTATCTGATGTTCGTCGCATTGCTGATGGGCGTGTTTTCGTACCTGAACCTGGGGCGCGAGGAAGACCCTTCCTTCACGATCAAGACCATGGTTATCCAGACCCGCTGGCCAGGTGCGACCCAGGAGGAAACCCTCAAGCAGGTCACTGACCGCATCGAGAAAAAACTTGAAGAACTCGACTCGCTCGACTACGTGAAAAGCTATACCCGACCCGGTGAGTCCACGGTCTACGTTTACTTGCGCGACACGACCAAGGCCAAGGACATTCCGGAAATCTGGTACCAGGTGCGCAAGAAGATCGGCGACATCCGTTATTCGTTTCCACAAGGCATTCAGGGACCGTCGTTCAACGATGAATTCGGCGACGTGTTCGGTTCGATCTATGCCTTTACCGCCGACGGTCTGACATTGCGCCAATTGCGCGACTACGTCGAACAGGCCCGTGCCGATATCCGCGGCGTACCGGGCTTGGGCAAAATCGAGATGATTGGCCAGCAGGACGAAGTCCTGTACCTGAACTTCTCGACCCGCAAACTGGCGGCGCTGGGTATCGATGAGCAACAGGTTGTGCAAAGTCTGCAAACGCAAAACGCCGTGACCCCGGCCGGGGTGATCGAGGCGGGACCCGAGCGGATTTCCGTACGCACGTCAGGGCAGTTCATTTCCGAGAAGGATCTGGCCAACGTCAATCTGCGACTCAATGATCGCTTTTATCGTCTGGCCGATATAGCCGATATCCGCCGAGGCTACGTCGACCCCTCGACGCCGGAATTCCGCTTCAATGGCCAACAGGCTATCGGTCTGGCCATAGCCATGCAGACCGGGGGCAACATCCAGGAATTCGGCAAGGCCCTGCACCAGCGCATAAATGAGCTCACTGCCAACCTGCCGGTGGGTGTCGGTGTGCACAATGTGTCCGATCAGTCTGTTGTGGTAGAAGCCGCAGTTGGCGGCTTCACCAGTGCGTTGTTTGAAGCCGTAGTGATCGTGTTGGTGGTCAGCTTCATCAGCCTCGGCTTGCGTGCTGGCTTGGTGGTGGCTTGCTCGATCCCGCTGGTATTGGCCATGGTGTTCGTGTTCATGGAGTACAGCGGAATCACCATGCAGCGGATTTCACTCGGTGCGTTGATCATCGCGCTGGGCTTGCTGGTGGATGACGCAATGATCACGGTCGAGATGATGGTCTCGCGTCTGGAGCTGGGCGAGTCCAAGGAACAGGCTGCGACTTTTGCCTACACCTCGACCGCGTTCCCGATGCTCACCGGCACGCTGGTGACCGTCGCCGGTTTCGTCCCCATTGGTTTGAATGGCAGCTCGGCCGGCGAATACACCTTTACCCTGTTCGCGGTGATTGCCGTCGCGATGATGGTTTCGTGGGTGGTCGCGGTGCTGTTTGCGCCGGTCATCGGCGTGCACATCCTCAGTGCCAATGTGAAGCCGCACGCGGCGGAGCCCGGTCGACTGGGGCGGGCATTCAACGGCGGTCTGTTGTGGTGCATGCGCAACCGGTGGTGGGCGATCGGCATCACGGTGCTGCTGTTCGCGCTGTCGGTTGTGGGTATGCAGTTTGTACAGAACCAATTCTTTCCGGCCTCGGATCGCCCGGAAATCCTCGTGGATCTTAACCTGCCACAAAACGCCTCGATCGATGAAACCCGCAAGGCCGTGGACAAGCTCGAGGCGACGCTCAAGGGTGACCCGGATATCGTGCGCTGGAGTAGTTACGTCGGCCAGGGTGCAATTCGTTTTTATCTGCCCCTCGACCAGCAACTGCAGAACCCTTATTACGCGCAACTGGTGATCGTCGCCAAAGACTTCGAGACGCGCGCCGCCCTCAGCGATCGGCTGCGTGAACGTCTGCGCAATGATTTCGTGGGTATCGGCAGTTTCGTCCAGGCGCTGGAGTTAGGCCCGCCTGTGGGGCGGCCGATCCAGTACCGCGTCAGCGGCCCGGACATCGACCAGGTGCGCAAGCACGCCATCGATCTGGCCAGCCAGCTGGACAAGAACCCGCACATCGGCGAAATCATTTTCGACTGGAACGAGCCTGGCAAGGTGCTGCGCATCGATATCGCCCAGGACAAGGCTCGCCAGCTCGGCTTGTCTTCCGAAGACGTGGCGAACCTGATGAACAGCATCGTCACTGGCTCGACGGTGACGCAGGTCGACGACGATATCTACCTGATCAATGTGGTCGGCCGCGCCGTGGATGCAGAACGGGGCTCGCCGGAAACCCTGCAGAACCTGCAAATTCTCACGCCGGGCGGCACCTCGATTCCCCTGCTCGCGTTTGCCTCGGTGCGTTACGAACTGGAGCAACCGCTTGTGTGGCGTCGCGACCGCAAACCGACAATCACCATCAAGACCGCAGTGATCGGTGATATTCAGCCAACCGATCTGGTGAAGCTGCTCAAACCGGACATCGACAAGTACGCCGCCGCATTGCCTGCGGGGTACAAGGTCGCCACGGGCGGTACGGTGGAGGAGAGTGCCAAGGCCCAGGGGCCGATCAACAAAGTCGTGCCGTTGATGATATTCCTGATGGCCACCTTTCTGATGATTCAGCTGCACAGCGTGCAGAAGATGTTCCTGGTAGCCAGCGTCGCGCCGCTGGGCTTGATCGGCGTGGTGTTGGCGCTGGTGCCGACCGGAACGCCAATGGGCTTTGTGGCGATACTCGGCATCCTGGCGCTGATCGGCATCATCATCCGCAACTCGGTGATCCTGGTAACCCAGATCGACACGTTCATCGCCGACGGTTCTTCACCATGGGATGCCGTGGTGGAAGCTACCGAACACCGGCGGCGCCCGATTTTGCTCACCGCCGCGGCGGCGAGCCTGGGCATGATCCCGATTGCCCGGGAAGTGTTCTGGGGACCGATGGCCTACGCAATGATCGGCGGGATCATCGTCGCGACCTTGCTGACGCTGCTGTTTTTGCCGGCACTGTATGTGGCCTGGTACAAGATTCGCGAGCCGAAGAAAGACGCCGCGCAGTGATCGTTCCCACGCTCTGCGGCATGACGCAGAGCGTCACTGGCTGCATTCCCACGCAGAGCGTGGGAACGATCAGTCGACGCGCCGCCAGACACTCGCCAGCCAGGGCTGCTGCTCGCGCGGCAGCCCCGCCGGCCGGTAGTAATGCTCCAGCTCGACAAAGCCCGCCTCGGTCAGCAGCTGTTGCCAGGCCGCAAGATCGTGATACGCCCCATACCGTGGCCCGTTCCAGCCTTCCTGATTTTCGCCACGAGGATTGGAACTGAACAACACCCCTCCCGGTTTCAACGTTCCCCACAACTGTTTCAACACCCGCGGCAGTTCCTGTCGCGGAACATGAAACAACACCGCGTTGGCAAAAATCCCGTCGAAACGCTCGGCCGGCAAGTCGAGCTTCAGGAAGTCCTGTTGCCAGACTTCGCAGCCACTGTCGTCACGGGCCATTTGCGCGAACCTTTCCGAACCGTCCAGTCCGACGGCCCGATGGCCCATGCGCGTAAACGTCTGCAAATCACGACCGGGACCGCAGCCAAAATCGAGAATGTCGAATGGCGCCGTGCCTTGAATGTGCCGTAACAGCGCATCGATGTTCTGGCTGACATCGTGATCGCGTGTCCCCTCACGAAAGTTCTCAGCGACCGAGTTGTAATGGCCCAGAGTGGTGGCGGTGATCTGCTTGAGGTCGTCGGGGGTTTGTTTCATGGTCGGCTGCGCAGGTAAAGGAGTTGTGCCGACTATAAGCGCTTTCGCGCTTCAAATGGTCGCAGCCTACGGCAGCGCCTACATGGGTAACCGATATCGCGACTAAACGAACAGGGGTGGCGGCTGCACGCAGGTTAGTCGACCGGCCTCTAGGAATACCGGCGCACCCGAAGGTGCCCTGCGCACAGCCACCATAAAATTCAGGCAATAAAAAACACCTGAAAGAGGTGACGCTGTACGCCTAGAGGAACCGGGCGACTAAACCCGTTCACTGATGAGCAGTGACGAACCGAGACTAGCCAGCGAATTTGCCAGGCGCAAGCGAGCGAAATGATCTAGGAAATGACCTGCAAAGGAAAGGAATCGGGACTTCGGAATTGCCGATTTCTCTGTGGGAAAACTTCCCTTCTGCGTCCAATAATCCCTCATGGCCAGGAAGCTGTTATGCAGGACAAACACGCTTTGTGGCGAGGGAGCTTGCTCCCGCTGGGCTGCGAAGAAGCCCCCCAGACCATTCAAAGAGGTGTATCAGAAACATGCGGGTGTCAGTTTTTGCGATTGCTGCGCAATCGAGCGGGAGCAAGCTCCCTCGCCACAAAAGCACCTCCATCCCCCAGCCTACTCAGCGCTTGTTGAGCCCCCGCGCCAACCGATCCCCGCCCAACTGAATCACCGCCACCAACGCCACCAGCAACACAATCACCGTCAACATGATCTGGCTGTCAAAGCGCTGGTAGCCATACCGGTAGGCGATGTCACCCAGGCCGCCCGCACCGATCGCCCCGGCCATGGCCGACGAATTGATCATGGTCACCAGGGTGATGGTGAATCCACCGACAATCCCCGGTAGCGCTTCCGGCAACAGCACGTGCCAGACGATGTGCTCGCGCCGGCAACCCATGGCTTGCGCCGCTTCGATCAAGCCATGGTCGACTTCACGCAGACTGACCTCGGCAATACGCGCAAAGAACGGTGTCGCGGCGATGGTCAGCGGCACCACCGCCGCCCAGACGCCGTAGGTGGTGCCGACGATCAGGCGGGTGAAGGGGATCAGCGCGACCATCAAAATCAGGAACGGGATCGAACGGAACAAGTTCACGAACGCGCCCAATGCGCGATTAAGCGCCGGGGCTTCGTAGATGCCGCCCTTGGAGCTGGTGACCAGGATCACCGCCAGCGGAATACCCGCCAGCAGGGCGATCAGCGATGACACACCGACCATCAGAAACGTGTCGATGAAGCCTTGCAGCAAGCGATCAAACCACATAACCCAATACCTCCACCTGTTGCGCCCAACGGCCGGCGCGTTGTTGCAGTACTTCGGCAGCAAGGGATGATCCGGTCACTGCCAGCAGCAGTTGCCCAAGCGCGTGTCCCTGAATCCGTTCCACGCCACCCTGCAACAGACGCACGCGTCCACCGAGAGCGGCGAACAGCGCGGCCAGGTCCGGTTCAGCCTGGGCCGCTCCGGTAAATTGCAGGCGCAGTACCACAGCGTCTTCGGCAGACCGCGGTTGAGGCTGCAAACGGCTTTGCAGCTCCGGCGGCAGGGCATGTTGCAACGGCGCGAGCAAGGTCTTGCTGACTTCATGCTGCGGATTGCCGAACACTTCCCACACCGGGCCTTGTTCAACGATCCGGCCATGTTCGAGGACGACGACGCGATCGCAGATCTCGCGGATCACCGCCATTTCATGGGTGATCAAAATGATGGTCAGCCCCAGGCGTTGATTGATCTCGCGCAACAGGCCGAGGATCGACTGCGTGGTCTCCGGGTCCAGTGCCGAAGTGGCCTCGTCACACAGCAGAATCGCCGGGTCGTGCACCAGCGCGCGGGCGATACCGACACGCTGTTTCTGACCGCCGGACAACTGCGCCGGGTATGCTCTGTGCTTGCTTTGCAGGCCCACCAATTCCAGCAGCTCGCGGACCTTTTGCTCGCGTTTTTCCTTGGCGACACCGGCGACTTTCAGGGGCAGTTCGACGTTCTGCCAAACCGTCTTGGCCGACATCAGATTGAAGTGCTGGAAGATCATGCCGATGCGCCGGCGCAGCGCCACGAGGCGGTCCTCATCGAACTCGCCGATGTCGATCTGATCGATCAGCACCCGGCCCGAGCTCGGTTGCTCAAGGCGATTGATGGTGCGGATCAGCGACGACTTGCCGGCGCCGCTGCGACCGATAATGCCGAACACTTCACCGTGCTGGATCGCCAGGTCGATGCCGTGCAGCGCGGCCACCGGACCTTGTTTGCCGTCGTAGGTTTTACCCAGGCCGATGAAGCGCACGTGAGCGCTATTGAGCGCTGGGTGCAACTCGGTGTGTTGTGCTTTGTGAGGCGCTGGAGTTTCCAGTCGCCGTTGCGTGGCAGCCGTCATGCTCAACTCTCCCAACCGGCTTGATAGAGCTTGCCATGGGCTTTATCCAGAGCGGCGCGAACGGCTGGCGAATGCTGATAGATGTCGACGAACTTGATCAGGCGCGGGTCGGTTTTGCTCTTCGGCTGGATCACGAATTGAATCACGTATTCCTTGTGATCGAGGCCGTCGAACAGCAGGGCAGAACCGGCATCGAAGGTCTTCGACAATCGAATGTAGGCCGGGTAACCCTGGACCAGATCGGCGTCGTCGTAGGCACGCACCAGTTGCACGGCTTCAACCTGGAGAATCTTGATTTGCTTCGGGTTGGCGATGATGTCTTCTTCGGTGGCCTTGTAGCCGACACCGGGTTTGAGGGTGATCAGGCCAGCCTTGGCCAGCAACTGTAAACCACGACCGCTGTTGATCGGATCGTTGGCGATGGCGACGCTGGCGCCTTGCGGCAGCTCGTCGAAGCTTTTGTATTTTTTCGAGTAGAGGCCGACGTTGTTGATGATTCCCGGCGCGAACGGCACCAGGTCAAAACCGGAGGCAGCCTTGGCGTTTTCCAGGAACGGGATGTGCTGGAAGTAGTTCACGTCGATGTCGCCGGCAGCGAGGCTGACGTTGGGTGCAATCCAGTCGGTGAACTCCACCAGCTCGACTTTCAGGCCTTGCTTCCCGGCTTCTTCGACCGCCGCTTCCAGAGGAATGGCGAAGGCGGCAGTGGTGCCGATTTTCAATGGAGCGTCGGCGGCGAAAACCGCAGAGCTGAACAGGCCGAGGGCCAGGGCCAGTGCTTTGACTGGCTGAGAGAAGAGCTTCTTGGTCATGATGTTTTTTCCAGTCAGTGCGATCGTTCCCACGCTCTGCGTGGGAATGCCTCTCGGGACGCTCCGCGTCCCTGCGGTTGTGACGCGGAGCGTCACTGGCTGCATTCCCACGCGGAGCGTGGGAACGATCGGGTTAGTGTCGGTAGTGAGAGCCGATATGTTGCTCAGGCAAATGCGCCCCTTCGCGAAACAGCTTTTCCCGCAGGCTGCCATCGTCATAAGCGGTCTTGTACGAGCCACGTCGTTGCAACTCGGGAATCACCAGTTCGATGAAGTCCACATAGCTTTCCGGCGTGACGATCCGCGTCAGGTTGAAGCCGTCGAGGCCGGTTTCGGCGATCCACGATTCCAGCTCATCCGCCACTTGCTGCGGCGAGCCGACCACGGTGATGTAGCGCCCGCCGAGAGCGTGTTGCTCCAGCAATTTGCGTCGGGTCCAGTCATTGTTCTGCAGGTTTTTGGTCGCTGACTGGATCGCGTTGCTTTTGACGTACTGGATCGGTTCGTCAATGGCGTACTCGGAAAAATCGATCCCGGTAGAGGCCGAGAAATGCGCCACCCCGGCCTCGGCACTGGCGTAGCTCAGGTATTCGGCGTGCTTGGCCAAGGCCAGTTCTTCGGTTTCGCCGACGATCACATTCAGGCCCATGAACACCTTGATGTCTTCGCGATTGCGCCCGGCGTCGACAGCGCTGGCGCGGACTTTGTCCACTTGGACCTTGGTCGACGCCTTGGTCTGGCCGCTGATGAACACGCACTCGGCGTGCCGGCCGGCGAACACCAGGCCACGATCGGAACTGCCGGCCTGGAACAACACCGGCGTGCGTTGTGGCGAGGGTTCGCACAGGTGATATCCCTCGACCTGATAGAACTCGCCGTTGTGCTCGACCTTGTGCACTTTGTCCGGTTGCGCATAGATGCGTTGCCGTGGATCGTTGAGCACCGCAGCGTTTTCCCAGCTGCCTTCCCAGAGTTTGTAGAGCACCTCCAGGTACTCGTCGGCCTGGTCGTAACGGCGGTCGTGCTCGACCTGTTCGCTCAGGCCCATGGCTTTGGCGGCGCTGTCGAGGTAACCGGTGACGATGTTCCAGCCCACCCGGCCACGGCTCAGATGATCCAGCGTGGACATGCGTCGGGCGAACAGATACGGCGGCTCGTAGGTGAGGTTGGCGGTGAGGCCGAAGCCGAGGTTTTTGGTCACGGCAGCCATGGCCGAGACCAGCAGCAGCGGGTCATTGACCGGCAGCTGGATCGACTCCTTGAGTGGAACGTCCACCGAATTCTGGTAGACGTCGTAGACCCCGACGATGTCGGCGATGAACAAGCCGTCGAACAAGCCGCGCTCGAGCAACTGTGCCAGTTCGGTCCAGTATTCGATGGTTTTGTACCGGGTCGAGGTGTCCCGTGGATGTGTCCACAGACCATGGTTGATGTGCCCGATGCAGTTCATGTTGAATGCATTGAGCAGGATCTTTTTCTTGGCCATCAGATGGTCCCCCGCAGTGGCGGGTTTTCATCGTTGAGGTAGTAATTGCCCACCGCGTGATACTTCCAGCGAACCGGGTCGTGCAGGGTATGCACCCGAGCGTTGCGCCAGTGGCGATCCAGACCGTGTTCCATCAGGGTTGCCTGGCTGCCGGCCAATTCGAACAGGGTGCTGCCGGCGGCCAGGGAAATTTCGCTGCTGATGGCCCGAACTTCGGCGACGGCAATCGATGCAGCGGCGACGGTTTCGGCGTTGGTGTCGGCCTGGGCCTTGTCGAGGAACTCACCGGCGCGCTCCAGCAGCGCTTCGGTGGCGTGCAAACGAATGCTCAAGTGGCCGAAGCTCTTGAGGGTCAGTGGGTCGTCGGTGGCTTTTTCATGGGGGGCGTCGATCCACGGGCGGGTCTTGGTGCGCACGAAGTGCAGGGCATCTTCGTAGGCGGCGCGGGCGATGCCGGTGTCGATGGCCGCATGGAGAATTTGCGCCAACGGGCCGACCGGTGTCGGGCGCTCGAACGCGCTTTGAAACGGGATGACGTCTTCGGCGGCGACGAAGACATCTTCGAACACCACCGAGCCGCTACCGGTGGTGCGCTGGCCGAAGCCGCTCCAGTCGTCGATGACGGTCAAGCCTTTGCTGTTGCTTGGGACGAAGGCCAATTGCTGCACGCCGTTTTCATCGATCACCGAGGTCGGGATGCGTTGGGCGTATATCGCACCGGTGGCGTAGAACTTGCGACCGTTTATGCGATAGCCCTTGCGCGCTCCCTGCACATCAGGGGTTAGGCGGGTGACGCGGTCGTGAGCGGTTTTGGTGCCGAGCTCGGCGAGCGCATTGCCGAAGCGCTGTCCGGCCAGCACTTCGGCGTACAGGCGTTTTTTCTGCTCTTCGTTGCCGTTTACGCGCAACACTTCAAGGGCATAGAAATGGTTCTGCGGAATTTGCCCGAGCGAGCCGTCAGCCTGCGCAATCAGCGCGATGATCTTGGCCAGGGTGAAGTTGGAAACGCCAGCGCCGCCATACTCTTTCGGCACGCTGATGCCCCACAGGCCGGAACGGGAAAACACTTCCAGCTCCGGGTGCGGCAGTCGACGCTCGCGGTCACGCAGGGCGCTATCGCGCTTGAAATCGTCGGCCAGGTCGCTGGCGACAATCAGGGCTTGCTCATCGCTGGTCAGGACCGCGACGTGCTGAGAACTTGTCATGTGTTTCTCCAGATGTCTGGTCGTCAGATCCAGGAGTGGCGAGCCGGCAACGTGCCGTTCAGGTGATAGGCACCGACTGCGTGATACTTCCAGCGCACCGGGTCGTGCAGGGTGTGCACGCGGGCGTTGCGCCAGTGGCGGTCGAGGTTGAATTCGGCGAGGGTCGCGCGGCTGCCGGCCAGTTCGAAAAGCTTTTCGCTGGCCAACAGTGAGATCTCGGTGGTCAGCACCTTGGCTTCGGCCACGGCAATCGAAGCGCGGGCGGCTGACTCGGCGGTGAGCGGCGCAGCGTTGACCTGATCAAGCACGTGTCCGGCCTTGCGCAGCAGGGCTTCGGCAGCGTGCAACTCGATTTTCAGTTTGCCGATGTCGGCGATCACATAGAGGTCATCACTGGCCCTGTCGACGTTGGCATCGATCCATGGCCGGGAGCGGGTTTTCACGAACTCGATGGCATCGTCGATGGCACCCCGGGCGATTCCGGCATCAATGGCTGCCTGGATCAATTGCGAGACTGCGCCCTGAGTATTGGGCTTGTCGTTGATCTTCCAGTTGTCCACTACCAGTTCGGCGTCGACCCGTACGTTGTTGAGCAAAACCGTACCGCTGGCGGTGGTGCGCTGGCCGAAACCGGACCAGTCATCGACGATGCGCAATCCCGGTGTGCCGCGACGGACGAAGGCCAGTACCTGCTTGCCATCGTCGTTCAGGGCCTTGACCGCAACCCAGTGCGCGAACAGCGCGCCGGTGGAGTAAAACTTTTGCCCATTGAGGACAAAGCCATCGCCATCGGCGGTGATGCGCGCCTTGAGGTCCAGCGTGTTCTTGCTGCCTCGCTCCGGCCCGGCATTGCCGATGCGCCAGCCCTCGAGCACGCTTTTGAACAGCTGTTTTTTCTGCGCTTCAGTGGCGCTGCCCAACACCAGGTTCAGGATGCCGAACTGGTTCTGTGGAATCTGTCCGAGGGCCGGGTCCGCCGCAGAAATGATCGCGAAAACCTCGGCCAGGGTGACGAACGAAACTTGCGGGCCACCGTACTCCCGCGGGATACCAATGCTGCCCAGCCCGCTGCGGGTGAATTGTTCGATTTCCGACCAGGGCAACTTGCGGAACTGGTCACGTTTGGCCGCGTGCAGGCGTGCTATCTGCGCCAGTTCGTGGGCGGCCTTGATGGCTTGTGCGTCGTTGCGCAGCACTTGCGCGGGCAACAACAGGGGGGCGATATCCAGATCACTCTGGACAATTGCATCTGCCAGACTGGACATCAGTGCCGCTCCTTGGCTGCGCGCAATGCCCTGGCGATCTGCACTGGGGTGATTGTGTTCCGGACCATACCTACCTCACATCTCATGGAAACGCCGCTGCGGCGTAGAAAACAAGAATGTCCGGTGGTCCGGTGTATATACCCTAAGCGTTTATAAAAAAGTTATGAACTAACTTTTAGGAATATATATAGAAGGGGTGGTGTGCGCAGGGCAACACTTGCTGCTGTAGCAACAGCGCGCTTGTGCGGCCTCGGGTCGTTGCTTTTTCGCGACTTTCAGCCACGAACCGGCGCAACCAATTTTCAACGAACGTGCCGGCGCCCACCGTGAGTTGTTGCCGACCCGGTCGAGAATGCAATAAGTCACCTCCAGTCGCAGATCCTCGCCCGCCTCGATAATGATCGCTGGCGGCACCCATACCTGGATCGGCTGGCCCACGTCGCTCGCCTTGAGTCGTGGCAAGTCCATGCGCACATCGCCCCAGCGCAGGGTGATTTCGTCGTCCGCCGCCATGTTCAGGTACGGCTCGATGGTCAGCGGCACGCCGCGTTTGATCTGGTTGGGATTCACGCCCTGGCGGCGAATCGTTTCAGGGATGCTCACGGGGGCCAGGCGTTGGTTTTCGTCGCCGCACAGGTTGGAAGGTTCGCCACCCGGACAATCGAGCTTGACCCGAACGCGTCCGACAGCCGATACCGCCGGCCCCCGGCCAATCTGCATGATCCGGTAATGAATGCGCGAGGCGCCATTGGCAATGAAACTCTCCGGTACGCGCAAGTGGACGGAACGGCCTACATCGTCGGGCGTGACCACCCTGGAGGCGACGTAGCAGTTGTCCCAGAACAGTTCGATGAGGTCGCCTTCGTCCATCGCAGGGTAGGGCGGCACATCGATCAGCAGGTGCGAGGCCGATACGATATTGATGTCGCTTTTGTGAGATTGCGCCAGGGTTGGGGCTGCGAGTTCGGGATGGTTCGAAATGTTTTTCATGGAGTCTCCTTGAAGTTGTTGCAGCGAAGTCCGTTTCTGAAAAATAAATGCATCAAGTGCGAGTAAAAAGGCAATTGCTTATTTTGTTTTAAATAACGGGTGGCGCGTCTTGGTGACTAGATAAGAGTGCGGGTGAATCAGTGTCAATAGCGATTGTTAGTTAGGCTTGGAATATGATGTTATTCAGAAAAGTCCTACGCATTAAAGTTAAGAAGCGCTATGGGTGAGTAGAAAATGCTTATAAATACAGGGTGAGTCGGGCTTGGATGCGCGGGGAGGGCGTGCGGCGGGTCATTGGCGGATGCGGGGGAATTGGCAGTGAAAGTCTGTTGCGGGATATATATATGTACTGCGCATGCGCACAAAATATTAACTATGGTTTTTTGATTTTGTTATGCGTAGGCGGGCGGTGGGCGCAACTTCCGTCCGTGGAAGTTGGCAGTGTTGCCAAGGTGTTAGTTGTGTGAGTTATTAAGGAATTTACTGAGGAACTGCTTCGTGCGTTCTTCTTTCGGATTGGCGAATAGTGCCTTGGATTCGCCTTGTTCGACGATCACACCCTTGTCGAAAAACACCACGCGATTGGCCACGTCACGGGCGAAAGCCATTTCGTGGGTCACGATGACCATCGTGCGATTCTCTTCGGCCAGGCCGCGGATCGTCGCCAACACTTCACCGACCAACTCCGGGTCAAGTGCCGAGGTCGGTTCATCGAACAGGATCACTTCCGGTTCCATCGCCAGCGCGCGGGCAATCGCCACGCGTTGTTGCTGGCCGCCCGAGAGGCGGCGCGGATAAGCGTCTTCCTTACCCGCCAGGCCCACCTTGGCCAACAGTTTCTTGCCCAGGGCGACGGCGTCGGCATGCGGGATCTTCTTGACGATGATCGGGCCTTCGATAACGTTTTCCAGGGCTGTGCGATGGGGGAACAGGTTGAAATTCTGAAACACGAAGCCCACGTGCTGGCGCAGGTTGCGCACCAGACTTTGTTGCTGGTTCAACGGGCGGCCGGTATCGATCTCGATATCGCCGACCTTGATCCGGCCACTGGTGGGCTCTTCCAGAAAATTCAGGCAACGCAGGAATGTGGTTTTGCCCGAGCCGCTAGGCCCGATGATCGCCACGACCTCGCCTTCCTTCACTTGCAGGTCGATGCCGTTGAGCACGACTTGACCCTTGAACTGCTTTGTCAGTTTTTCCACGACAATCATTGGGTCAGGACTCCTGGTCGTGCCGATTGACCCGCTCTTCCAACTTGTTCTGCAGGTGCGAGAGCACCGTGGCCAGAATCCAGTAGATCAGCGCGGCGGCAAGATACATGGTGAACACTTCGAAGGTGCGGGCGGTAATCAGTTGTGCCTGGCGGAACAGCTCCGGCACCTGAATGGTGGCCGCCAGCGCGGTGTCCTTGACCAGCGAAATGAAGCTGTTGCCCAGTGGCGGCAATGCGGTGCGCATCGCCTGCGGCAGGATGGCCCGGCGCAGGGTCTGCGCACGGGTCATGCCGATACTGGCAGCAGCTTCCCACTGACCGCGCTCGATGGAGCTGATCGCGGCGCGCAGGATCTCACAGGCGTAGGCGGCCATGTTCAGCGAAAAGCCGATCAGGGCCGCCGGCAGTGGATCGAGTTCCATGCCCAGTTGCGGCAAGCCGTAATAGATCACGAACAGTTGCACCAGCAACGGCGTGCCGCGAAAGAACGATACGTAGACACGGGCGATCCAGCTCACCAGCTTGAAGCGCGACAGACGCATCAGTGCTAGGCCGAAGCCCAGCACCAGACCGAAGAACATCCCGCCCAGGCTCAGGATGACCGTGTAGTACGCGCCCTTGAGCAGGAAGGGCAGGGAATCGAGTGCGAGTTGAAAAGCTTCTTCCATTATTGAGTGACGTCAGCGTTGAAGTATTTTTCCGAAAGCTTTTTCAACGTGCCGTCGGCGCGCAGCTTGTCGATAGCCTTGTTCACTGCAGCCAGCAGCTCAGGCTCGCCTTTGCGCAGGGCAATACCGGCTTCCTGACGGGAGAATGCTTCACCTGCCGCGGTGGTGTCTTTTGCCTTCTTGGCATATTCCAGTGCGGCCAGACGGTCGATCAGGATGGCATCGATGCGGCCCACGCGCAGGTCCTGGAATTTGGTTGGATCATCTTCGTAGGTGCGCACGTCAGCGGTCGGTACGTTGGCTTTTACCCACTCTTCGTAGTTGGTGCCCAGGCCTACGCCGACTTTCTTGCCGCCCAGGTCGGCAGCCGACTTGATGTTCAGCTCGGCGGCCTTTTTCGTCAGTACCAGCGCCTGAATCCCGGAAACGGTGTACGGCTCGGAGAAGTCATACTTCTTCTTGCGTTCTTCGGTAATGGTCACCTGGTTGATCACGGCGTCCAGACGCTTGGATTCCAGGGCTGCCAGAATGCCTTCCCATTTGGTCGGTTGCAGCTTGACCTTCACGCCCAGCTCTTTGGCCAGCGCTTCAGAAAATTCGACTTCGAAGCCCGACAGCTTGCCGCTTTCGTCGACGAAGCTAAACGGTGGATAAGTGCCTTCCAGGCCGACGTTGATCACGCCTTTGTCCTTGATTTGTTGCAGTTGCTCACCGGCAACCGCCTGGCCGATCAGGCCGGCGCTCAGTGCCAGGCCCAGCGAACCCACCAGCAGATTTCGACGTAGTGCGGAAAAATTCATGACAAGCCCCTGTGTTTTCTTATGGAAGACGCTTAAGGAAAGTTGGCAAATTCGGGATTGGAACGACTGCGATATCCTGCCCTAAAGCAGCTTATGCGTCTCGCAGCAAATTCGCCTGCGGCATGACTATATGATGGCGTTATTAGATTAGAAAATAATAAATTCTATTTTTGTTATGCATTAATAGAATAATTGGTCGGCAATGGGTGATCGTTCCCACGCTCCGTGGGAATGCCTCATGGGAGGCTCCGCGTCCAGTGACGCGCAGCGTCACGGGCTGCGTTCCCACGCAGAGCGTGGGAACGATCAGCCATCTCTAGTCCTGCAAAAAGCTTGTATAGGCAAACAACGCCGGCGCCCCACCGGTGTGCAGGAAGATGATCGGCCCCTCATCGAAACGCTGACGTCCGATGCCATCCAGCAGTCCGGCCATGGCTTTGCCAGTGTAGACCGGGTCAAGCAGCAGGCCTTCCTGACTGGCCAGCAATTTTACCGCCGCCAACGTCCCGGCATTCGGCTCACCGTAGCGCGGCGCGAAATACTCGTCCCACAATTCGACCTTGAAGTTCGCCGGCAACGACATGCCCAGCAGCTCGGCAGTGCGCTCGGCCAGACCCTGAACCTTCGGGCGTTGATCTTCATCGCTGCGAGAAACCGTCACGCCGATCACTGGCAACTGCGGCAACGCTTCGTTCAACGCCAGCGCCAGACCGCTATGGGTTCCGGCGCTACCGGAAGCCAGGACGACGGCGGCGAAGTCCAGGCCGGTGTCCTTGATCTGCTCGGCCAGTTCCAGGCCTGCGCGCACGTAACCCAACGCGCCCAATGCATTGGAGCCACCGATGGGCACCAGATACGGTTTTTTGCCGTTGTTGCGCAGGCGGGCGGCCAATGCCTGCAATTGCTCATCGGCATTATCGAGATTCTCCACCCGCTCGACTTTGGTATGGAACAGATCAAGCAACAACCGATTGCCGTTGCCGACGTAATTGACGTCATCGGTGCCAAGCGGGTTTTCCAGCAACGCTACGCAGCCAAGGCCCAGCTTGGCGGCAATGGCAGCCGTCTGGCGTACGTGGTTCGATTGCAGCGCGCCTGCGGTGATCAAGGTATCCGCGCCCTGGGCCAAGGCATCGGCGGCGAGGTATTCGAGTTTGCGCAGCTTGTTGCCGCCCATTGCCAGTGGTGTCAGGTCATCGCGTTTGACGTATACATCGCGGCCCAGCCACATCGACAGGCGTTCGAGTTTTTCCAGGGCGGTGGGCTGGCCGAGCAGGTCGAGGCGGTTAAAGCGGGCAAGCTGTTGTTTGATCATGGGTCCGTACTGGCGGTGAATGATGTCAGGACTATAGGCACGCCAATTTCCCCGGGCAACCGTCAATCGCTTATAGCCGATGGTGCTTGATACAGCACAATTGGTTCTTAATTTGGCCCAAGGCCCTTGCCGTAAAGTAATCGCCGTTGACGCGGCCAGACTGTCCGGCCGCTCCGTGAGGAGTTTTTACCGTGAGTGAGCGTTCCAGCCATTGGCAATTGCAGACCATCGTCAGCCAACTGCGCACGGCCCGTGATCAGTGGCGTGCACAAAACGGCCGCGTCAGCGGCGAGCAGGGCGGGCGCGAGCTGCCGTCCCGGGCGGCCATGGCGGAGATTCTCGAGGCCCTGTGCGGTGCGCTGTTCCCGATGCGTCTGGGGCCAGTGGATTTGCGCGAAGAGAGTGAAGACTTCTACGTCGGCCACACCCTCGATGTCGCGCTGAATGCGTTGCTGGCGCAGGCACGGCTCGAACTGCGGTATGCGGCGCGCCACAGCGCCCAGGCCGAGGCTGAAGTCGAAGGCAAAACCATTCAGATCATTCAGGATTTCGCCCTGGCACTGCCCGGGCTGCGCAGCCTGCTGGACACCGACGTGTTGGCGGCCTATCACGGTGATCCGGCGGCGCGCAGTGTCGATGAAGTGCTGCTGTGCTACCCGGGGATTCTGGCGGTGATTCACCATCGTCTGGCCCATCATTTATATCGCGCCGGCCTGCCGTTACTGGCGCGGATCAGCGCAGAAATCGCTCATTCGGCAACCGGTATCGACATTCACCCGGGCGCGCAGATCGGCCGTAGTTTCTTCATCGACCACGGGACCGGCGTGGTGATCGGCGAGACCGCGATCATCGGCGAGCGCGTGCGGATTTATCAGGCTGTGACGCTGGGTGCCAAGCGTTTTCCCGCGGATGAAGACGGTCAATTGCAGAAGGGCCAGGCGCGGCATCCGATCGTCGAGGATGACGTGGTGATTTACGCCGGGGCGACAATCCTCGGGCGGATCACCATCGGCAAGGGCTCGACCATTGGCGGCAACGTCTGGCTGACCCGCAGCGTGCCGGCGGGTAGCAATCTGACTCAAGCGAATTTGCAACTCGATGATGGGGCGCAAAAGTAAGCGCCACAATGATCGTTCCCACGCTCCGCGTGGGAACGCCTCCAGGGACGCTCCGCGTTCCGGTTCACGCCTCCATCTCAAGCCTGGCACCGCAATGACGCAGAGCGTCACGGGCTGCATTCCCACGCAGAGCGTAGGAACGATCAAAAACGATCGCCTTCTACCCCCCATTGATCGTTCCCACGCTCCGCGTGGGAATGCCTCCAGGGACGCTCCGCGTTCCGATTCGCGCCTCGATCTCAAGCCTGGCACCGCAATGACGCAGAGCGTCACGGGCTGCATTCCCACGCAGAGCGTAGGAACGATCGCCTTCTACCCTTCATTGAGCTAGCGTAATTACGCGACCGCCCAGCCCTGCGATTAGTCCTTAGCAGCCTATTCATGTTTAACTTGAACGTTCATTCAAGTTAAACCGGTGGTTCGCTGCCCGCTCACAACAGGAGGCTTGCCTTTGCTGAGTCCGATTTCTACAGCCACGATTTCCCCCTTCGAGGTGCACCGTTCATGAGTGCATCGTCCGTTCCTTCAAGCGGCCTGGTCCGCATGAATCCGCCGGTGTTTTACTTTGCGGCGAGCTTCATTCTGTTGTTCGGCGTCGTGGTCATTGCCATGCCCGAACAGGCCGGTGCCTGGTTGCTGGCTGCGCAAAACTGGGCGGCCAATACGGTCGGCTGGTACTACATGTTGGCGATGACCCTGTATCTGGTCTTCGTGGTCGTCACCGCGTTATCGGGCTACGGCAAGATCAAACTCGGTGCCGACCACGACGAGCCCGAATTCAGTTACCTGTCCTGGGCCGGCATGCTGTTCGCCGCCGGGATCAGCATCACGCTGTTCTTCTTCTGCGTGTCCGAACCGTTGACCCATATGCTCCAGCCGCCCCAAGGCGAGGCGGGCACCGCGGACGCGGCGCGCCAGGCCATGCAAATTCTGTTTCTGCATTGGGGCCTGCACGGTTGGGGTGTGTTTGCCTTTGTCGGCATGGCGCTCGCCTATTTCGCCTATCGGCATAACCTGCCACTGGCGCTGCGTTCGGCGTTGTATCCGCTGATCGGCAAACGCATCAACGGCCCTATCGGTTATGCAGTGGATGGCTTTGGCATCATCGCCACGGTCTTCGGTCTCGGTGCTGATATGGGCTTCGGCGTGCTGCACCTCAATTCCGGCCTGGACTATCTGTTCGGCATCGCCCATACCCAGTGGATTCAGGTCGGGCTGATCACGCTGATGATGGGCGCAGCGATCATCGTCGCCGTGTCTGGCGTCGATAAAGGCGTGCGGGTGATGTCCGACATCAACATGTTGCTGGCCTGCGCGCTGCTGCTGTTCGTATTGTTCGCAGGGCCCACGCAGCATCTGCTCAATACGCTGATCCAGAACGTCGGTGATTATCTCGGCGCCTTGCCGATGAAGAGTTTTGACCTTTACGCCTATGACAAACCCAGCGACTGGCTGGGCGGCTGGACCGTGTTCTATTGGGCCTGGTGGATCGCATGGTCGCCGTTCGTAGGCCTGTTCATCGCGCGGATTTCCCGTGGCCGGACCATCCGCGAGTTCGTCTTCGGCGTGCTGTTGATTCCGCTGGGTTTCACCCTGGCGTGGATGTCGATCTTCGGCAACAGCGCCATCGACCAGGTGCTCAACCACGGCATGAGCGCGCTGGGCATGTCGGCCATCGACAACCCCTCGATGACCCTCTACCTGCTGCTGGAAACCTACCCGTGGAGCAAAACCGTGATCGCGGTCACGGTGTTCATCAGCTTCGTGTTCTTCGTCACTTCCGCCGACTCGGGCACCGTGGTGTTGTCGACCCTGTCCGCCAAGGGTGGCAACCCGGATGAGGATGGGCCGAAATGGCTGCGGGTGTTCTGGGGAGCAATGACGGCGCTGGTGACCAGTGCGCTGCTGTTCTCCGGCAGCATCGACGCATTGAAGTCAGCGGTGGTCCTGACCTCGCTGCCGTTCTCGCTGATTTTGCTGCTGATGATGTGGGGTCTGCACAAGGCGTTTTATCTGGAATCGCAGAAACAGATCGCGCAACTGCATTCCCTGGCACCGGTGTCCGGCTCGCGGCGCGGTGGCTGGCGTCAGCGCTTGAGTCAGGCGGTGCATTTTCCGTCGCGGGACGAGGTGTATCGCTTCCTCGACACGACGGTACGTCCGGCGATTGAAGAGGTCTCGGCGGTATTCGTCGAGAAGGGCCTCAAGGTGATCACCCATCCAGAGCCGGTCAACGACAGCGTCAGCCTGGAAATCGGTCACGGCGATGAACACCCGTTTATCTACCAGGTGCAAATGCGTGGCTACTTCACGCCGTCGTTTGCCCGGGGTGGCATGGGCTCCAAGGAGCTCAACAATCGTCGCTACTATCGGGCCGAAGTGCACTTGAGCGAGGGCAGTCAGAACTACGATCTGGTGGGCTACACCAAGGAGCAGATCATCAATGACATCCTCGATCAGTACGAACGGCACATGCAGTTCCTGCACCTGGTGCGTTGATCGGTCTCTCAGGTCTCGGTGGTCAGCACCATGAACAACACGAGCGCCGCCACCGGGATACCGAACACGGCGCTTCCCACCACCAGCTCGGTGCTTAACGGCTGGCCGGCATGCACGATGCCGACCGCGCCGTTGATCAACGTCAGCGCCAGCCACAGCACGATAAAGCTGTAGGCCAGAATCTGGCGGCTGAAGCCGATTTTCTCGCCGATGTAGAGCATCAGCGCTAGGAGAATCAGGCCAAAGGTGATGATGATCGTCGTGTGCATGGTGGGTTTCGCCATTTAAATGTGTGTTGCCGTAAAGGCCGTCATCGCGGGCAAGCCTTTACTGATTCAACCCCATACAGCGAGCATAGTTAAACCATCCCGCCTGCGTCAGATCACCTGCGCCAGTCCTGCTTACCTGCCAATTTCAGTGCTGTACCCGCACAACCGACACATGTCGCCACGGGTCCGGGTGTTTGTGGATTGGATGGGGGAGGTGTTTGCGAAAGCGCAGTAGCCGCCGGTCCGAGAGGAAAAGTCGACTTCGTCCAGATCGGCTATTATTTTTCCAAGTGTGTATGGTGTGTATTGTTTCCACTTCGACCTGCTTAAAGTACGCAGCGATTGCTGTGGAAAAAGGCGAAGGAAATGCGAAGTCGGGAAATGATCAGGATGATCGAGGACGATGGTTGGTATCTGGTTGCCGTAAGGGGAAGCCATCATCAGTACAAGCATCCCTGCAAGCCCGGGAGGGTGACGGTCAAACACCCGGATTCGGATCTTCCGAAAGGAACGATCAGCAGCATATTGAAACAGGCGGGACTCAAATGATGCCCGCCACCGGATACGAAAGTCCCTGCAGGGACACATCACATGAAGGGCTCATCGAAATGAATTTCCCGGTTGTTCTGCACAAGGATGCCGACTCGGACTACGGAGTGATCGTCCCTGATGTGCCAGGTTGTTTCTCGGCCGGCAGCACCGTGGCGCAGGCACTTGAAAGCGTGAAAGAGGCGCTGTCCCTGCACTACGAAGGGTTGGTAGCCGATGGCGAGCCATTGCCACAGGTACGCGAGATTGATGCCCACCTTGAAAATCCCGATTACGCAGGTGGTGTGTGGGCGGTAGTTGAGTTTGATATCACGCCTTATTTCGGCAAGTCAGTGCGCTTCAATGCGACGTTGCCGGAACAGTTGCTTGAGCGTATCGATCAGACTGTCAGACGTGATCAACGCTACAGTTCGCGCTCCGGTTTTCTGGCGGCGGCAGCTCTGCGCGAATTGTCGGCATAAGGTTAGGCGAAAGAAATATGAAACGTTTCAGCAATTAGTCGAGTCCGGGGTTTTCTGGTGTTTGTCTGAGGGTATGCTGGGCGACTGGCGAAGCAGTCGAGACCAGATTCAAGACAGACAAGAGAGGATTCGATGACTTACACCGCTGCCGAAAACCGCTACGACTCCATTCCTTACCGCCGCGTTGGTCGCAGCGGTCTGGTGCTGCCGGCGCTGTCGCTGGGCCTGTGGCACAACTTCGGCGACAGCACGCCGATCGACACCCAGCGGGCGCTGCTGCGTACGGCGTTCGACCTGGGCATCAACCATTTCGACCTGGCCAATAACTACGGTCCGCCATACGGCAGCGCCGAGATCAATTTCGGTCGATTGCTGCGGGAAGACTTCAAGCAGTACCGGGATGAGTTGATCATCTCCAGCAAGGCCGGTTGGGACATGTGGCCCGGTCCTTACGGTCAGGGCGGCGGTTCGCGCAAGTACGTGCTGGCCAGCCTCGACCAGAGCCTGCAGCGTCTGGGCCTGGACTACGTCGACATTTTCTATTCGCACCGCTTCGACCCGGATACGCCGCTGGAAGAAACCGCCAGCGCATTGGCCACGGCAGTGCAGCAGGGCAAGGCGTTGTACATCGGCATCTCGTCGTACTCAGGGGTGAAAACCCGTGAGATGGCGGCATTGCTCAAGGAGTGGAAGGTGCCGTTATTGATCCATCAGCCGGCCTACAACCTGCTCAATCGCTGGGTGGAAAAAGATCTGCTCGACACCACTGACGAACTGGGCACCGGCGTGATTGCGTTTACACCGCTGGCTCAGGGTTTGCTGACCGACAAATACCTCAACGGCGTGCCGAGCGACGCGCGGGTCAACCGTCCGGGCGGCGGTTCGTTGCAGGCTTCGCACCTGTCCGAGGCCAACATTGCCCACGTGCGTGCACTCAATGAAATCGCCAAGCGCCGCGGTCAGAGCCTGGCGCAACTGGCACTGGCCTGGACCCTGCGCGACCCGCGGGTGACGTCGGCACTGATCGGTGCGAGCCGGCCAGAGCAGATCATCGAGAACGTCGGGGCGTTGCGGAACTTGAGCTTCAGTGCAGAGGAGCTGGCGGAGATCGATCGTTTTGCCCAAGAGGGCGGGATCAATCTGTGGGAGAAGCCTTCGACGGCTGAGTGACAGCATGATCGTTCCCACGCTCCGCGTGGGAATGCATCAACGGACGCTCCGCGTTCGGCTTTCGGATGGGACGCGGAGCGTCCCGGGCGGCATTCCCACGCAGAGCGTGGGAACGATCAAATCAGCGAAAAAACGGCACATCCCCCAACACTGTCGCCCGCTGCATCACCCGCCGCGCCGGCCGGTAGTCATCCACCGCGTAATGCTGAGTCACGCGGTTGTCCCAGAAGGCGATGTCGTCTTTCTGCCAGCGCCAGCGAATGGTGAATTCCGGCCGTGTTGCGTGGGCGAACAGGAACTTCAGAATCGCCTCGCTCTCGGTTTCCGACAGTTCGTTGATCTTCGAAGTGAAGCCTTCGTTGACGAACAGCGAGCGGCGCCCGCTCACCGGATGGGTGCGGATTACCGGGTGCGACAGCGGCGGATTCTTGCGCCGCGCTTCTTCCCATTGGGCCAGCGCTTCAGGCGTGTTGCCATAGCGCTCCAACGGAAACGAACGGGTGAAGTCGTGGGTGGCGGTCAGCCCTTCGAGCAAGGTTTTGAACGGTGCCGACAACGCTTCATACGCTGCGATTCCACTGGCCCACAAGGTATCGCCACCAAACTCCGGCAACAGCTTGGCGCTGAGCACCGCGCCCATGGCCGGGGTCGGCAGGAAGGTCACGTCGGTGTGCCAGATCGCGTTGTCGCGCACGTCGGTGACGGCGGTATCGAGGATCAGCACTTGCGGTTGCTCCGGCACATTCGGGTAGATCGGGTGAATGTGCAGGTCGCCGAAATTGGCGGCGAAACGCGCCTGCTGTTGTGGGTTGATTGGCTGGTCGCGGAAGAACAGCACTTGATGCTTGAGCAGCGCTTGCTCGATGGCATCGCGCTGTTCCAGATTCAGCGGCTGGCTGATGTCGACGCCGCTGATCTGTGCGCCGAGGGCAGAGCTGAGGGGGACGATGGTCAGGTGGCTCATGGTGGTTCTCTTCAATCCGGGGCTGTCGGCGTAGTCAGTGCGATCAAAACGTATCAGTGAGCCTGGCCGTGCCACGGCACCAGTTTGCGTTGCAACTTGCGCAAGCCCATTTCCATGGCGAAGGCGATCAGCGCGATCACTAAAATCCCCAGCACCACCACATCGGTGACCAGGAACTGCGCGGCCGACTGCACCATGAAACCCAGGCCGCTGGTGGCGGCAATCAGCTCGGCGGCGACCAGTGTCGACCAACCCACGCCCAAACCGATGCGCACGCCAGTCAGGATGTCCGGTAATGCACTGGGCAAAATCACATGTCGAATCAACTGTGCCCGCGTCGCACCCAGGGACTGCGCAGCGCGCAGCTTGGCCGGGTCCACCGTGCGCACACCGGTGGCGGTGGCAATGGCGATCGGAGCGAAAATCGCCAGGTAGATCAGCAGCACTTTCGACAACTCGCCAATGCCGCACCAGATCACGATCAGCGGCAGATAGGCCAGCGGTGGAATCGGGCGATAGAACTCGATCAGCGGATCGAGAATGCCGCGAGCGATGCGATTGTGGCCGATGGCAATGCCGACCGGGACAGCCGTCAACACCGCGAAGCCCAGGCCCAGGCCGATGCGGCTGAGACTCGCGCCCAAGTGCTGCCACAGGGTTGAATCCATGTAGCCGCTGGTCGCCAGCAGCCAGCCTTTTTGCAGCACAGCCGATGGTGACGGCAGGAATAGCGGCTCGATCAAACCGGTCGCCGTCACGGCCCACCAGATGACAATCAGCGCGACCAGCGTCAGCACACTGATCCAGCGCGTACTCAAACTGCGGCGCACCACGATTGCGGTGGTGTTTGTCTTGACTGCCGCTGCGGGAATTTCATAGCTGCTCATGCGTGCTCCTGCCGTGGAACGGCGCTGCGTTGGGAGAACACTTTGGCGAGCACGTGTTCGCGGGTTTCGATAAAGCGCGGGTCGGACTTGATCGAGCGCGCCGACTCACCGGCGGCGTAACGCTGGCCGAAATCGAGGCTCAGGCGTTCGACGATTTGCCCGGGATTGGGCGCCAGCAGAATCAGATCCGTGGCGAGGAACACCGCTTCTTCAATGTCATGGGTGATCAGGAATACCGGTTTGGCAGTGCGCCGCCAGACTTGCAGCAGCAGCTCCTGCATCTGCTCGCGGGTGAACGCGTCGAGAGCGCCGAAAGGTTCGTCCATCAGCAAGACGCGAGGGTCGGCAGCGAGGGCGCGGGCCAGGCCGACGCGCTGTTTCTGACCGCCGGAGAGTTGCCAGATCCGGCGGTTTTCGAAGCCTGAAAGATCCACCAGCGCGAGCATTTCCCGGGCACGGATTTCGCGTTTGTCCCGAGGGACGCCCGCCAGCTCAAGGCCAAAGCCGACATTGGCCAGCACGTCTTGCCAAGGCAGCAAGGCGTCGTCCTGGAACACCACGCCACGTTCGGCGCTCGGGCCTTTTACCGGCACGCCATCGAGGGTGATGCGCCCGGCGCTGGGTGCGACGAATCCGGCAATCAGGTTCAACAGCGAAGTCTTGCCACTGCCGGACGGGCCGAGGGCGACCAGCAATTGCTGCGGCCCCAGGCTCAAGGAAATATCCGCCAGTACAGGTGCAGGGCTGCCAGGGTACTGTGCACTGATGCGCTCCAGCTGTAGCAAAGCCATCGCGTCGACTCCCGATCAGTTGGTGATGAATTTGGCGCTGACGTACGGCGCGTAGTCCGGCAGCACGGCTTCGACCTTGCCTTGTTCTTTGAGGAACACGGCGGTGTCGGTGATGGCCTTGGTGGTTGGTGCTCCGAGGCTGGTCACTTGATCGGCCGCCAATGGGTAGACGTTGCCTTGCAGCAGCAGTGGAATGTCGCTGGCCTTGGCGCCGGAGAGCTTCACCAGTTTGTCGACGTTGCTCTGGTTGGCGAGCCAGGCTTGCGGGTCTTTGCGGTAATCGGCGTAGGCGTCCAGGGTCACCTTGGCGAACGCGGTGACGATTTGCGGGTGCTTCTCGGCGAAGTCCTTGCGCACGATCCAGGCATCGAAAGTCGGCGCACCGAACTTGGCCAGTTCGCCGGAAGTGATCAGCACTTTGCCGTTTTCCTTGGCGACACCCAGGGCCGGGTCCCAAACGTAAGTAGCGTCGATGTCACCGCGTTTCCACGCGGCAATGATGGCCGGCGGGGCGAGGTTGAGGACGGTGACTTTCGACGGGTCGATGTTCCAGTGCTTGAGCGCCGCCAACAGGCTGTAGTGGCCGGTGGAAACGAACGGCACGGCGATTTTCTTGCCGATCAGGTCTTGCGGGGTCTTGATTCCGGAGCCGTCGCGGGCCACCAGGGCTTCGGCAGCGCCGATCTGGGTAGCGATGAGGAATGTTTCCACCGGGACTTTACGGGTAATGGCCGCGGTCAACGGGCTGGAACCGAGATAGCCGATTTGCACGTCGCCGGAGGCGATTGCAGCAATGATGTCGGCACCGTTATCGAATTTGCGCCAGCTGATGTCGGCCTTGGTGGCTTTCTCGTAAGCGCCGTCAGCCTGAGCGACTTTCGCCGGGTCAACGGTGGTCTGGTAAGCAACAGTGACGTCGGCCGCCTGGGCAAACAAACTGACTGCTGCCAATGACGCGGCCGCCAGCAGGCGAAGAGGGAAGTGCAGTTTCATCAGGATGCTCCTTGTCAGGCGGACGAAAGTCGGCGTGAAAGGAGACTAAATGATCTAAGAATCCGAAAATAAATAACTTTTTCGAATGAGCTTATGAGCGGAAAAATCTAAGTAGCTACCCTGATCGTTCCCACACTCTGCGTGGGAACGATCATAGTTCTAAGGCGGATGGTGGAGAGAGCCTTTGTGGCGAGGGAGCTTGCTCCCGCTGGAGGACGAAGGACTCCCAATTTCATCCAACGCGTTGTGTCAGGTCAACGCGTTGTCTGGACTGCTGCGCAGCCGAGCGGGAGCAAGCTCCCTCGCCACAGGGATTGCTGTCAGTTACTGATCGCCAGAATGCTCGCCTGATACGACCCGACAAACACATCGAAATCGCCGACTTCGTTCTGCTCCAGCTCAACCTGCTGTGCCAGCGACGCACGAGCCAGTTCTTCGAACTTCGCCTGTTGCTCGGCCGGCAACGGCTCGCTGCGGAAAAACTGCGCATGGGCCTGGCTCTGACGCAGGGAGAACTGAGCGAAGCTTTCCTTGTGTTCAGCCATTGCCGCCAGCACCTGGGCGGACGGCGTCAAGGCTGGGTCCTGGACCTTGGCCAGCTGCGCATCCAGCGCCTTGCTGTGAGCATCGCCGCCGTGGCTCTGGTCCAGCAGCGCCGCCAGTGGCGCGATGCTTTCCAGCAATTGGCCTGCCCACTCTTTGAGGTCGACCGGTTGCCCGTCGCGTTGCAATTGCAGGCCCGGACGGCGCCCTTCCTTGACCACGCTGAGGAAGTTCGAAGTCGCGTTGCTGCAACTGGTATTGGTCAGCAACGGGCTGTCGTTCAGCGCGCAGTACAGCAGGAAGGCGTCGAGGAAACGCGATTCAGTGATATCGATACCCATCGGCAGGAACGGGTTGATGTCCAGGCAACGCACCTCGACGTACTGGATACCACGGGCCATCAGCGCCTGGATCGGCCGCTCGCCGGAGTAGGTCACGCGTTTGGGGCGAATGTTGGAGTAGTACTCGTTTTCGATCTGCAGGATGTTGGTGTTGAGCTGAACCCACTCACCGTCCTTGTGCGTGCCGACTTCGACGTAAGGCGCGTAAGGCGTGGCCACCGCTTTGCGCAGGCTGTCTGTGTAACTGACCAGGTCGTTGTAACACGGCGTCAGGCCGGCCTGGGCGTTGCTCTGGTAGCCCAGGTCACTCATGCGCAGGCTGGTGGCGTACGGCAGGTACAGGGTATCCGGATCGAGCTGTTCCAATTGGTGCGAACGACCGCGCAGGAAACCTGCATCCAGCGCCGGCGAGGCACCGAACAGGTACATCAGCAGCCAGCTGTAGCGGCGGAAGTTGCGGATCAGTGCGATGTACGCCGACGACTGATAATCGCGGTCGGTGCCGACAAAGCCTTCAGCCTGTTTGAGCAGCGGCCACAGCTTTTCGGGCAGGGAAAAGTTGTAGTGAATCCCGGCGATGCACTGCATGGTCTTGCCGTAACGCAGGGCCAGGCCCTTGCGGTACACGTACTTGAGCTGCCCGATGTTGGAGGTGCCGTAATAGGCGATCGGGATATCTTCCTCGGCCGGCAGCGGGCACGGCATCGAAGGGCTCCACAGATACTCGTTGCCGAGCTTGCTGTAGGCAAAACGGTGAATGCTGTCCAGGCTCGCCAGCGTATCGGCAGGATCGGGCAGGGCCGGGGTGATGAACTCCAGCAGCGACTCGGAATAGTCGGTGGTGATTTGTTCGTTGGTCAGCGCGGAACCCAATTCTTCCGGGTGCGGCGTTTGCGCCAGGCGACCTTCGCCGGTCACGCGCAGGCATTCACGTTCGATGCCGTGAAGGCACTGTTCGAGCAGAGAGAGGTTAGCGCGCTCGCCGAGCAGGGCCAGGCGGCGGTTGAGAAGTTCGCTCAAGTTGGATTCCTTCACGCGTCAGTCGCCCCAATATGGGGGTGGGCAAGACGGTCTACAAGGGTGAAGTTGAAACTGGCGTTTTCGCCTGGTTTTGGAGCCGCTCAGGCCATATGCCGGTCAGTCAATCACTGCGCAATCCCTGTGGGAGCGAGCCTGCTCGCGATGAGGGC
This sequence comes from Pseudomonas sp. Sample_22, assembly GCF_004307635.1. NCBI lineage: Bacteria > Pseudomonadati > Pseudomonadota > Gammaproteobacteria > Pseudomonadales > Pseudomonadaceae > Pseudomonas > Pseudomonas sp. Sample_22. Next base: position 52,061 of record NZ_RCNY01000047.1, on the reverse strand, counting down.
GGATCAGTCAACATTTATGTCGTCTGTCCCACCGTCATCGCGAGCAGGCTCGCTCCCACAGGTTTCTAATCGCGAAATTAACTCAAATCGATGACATCTAGCTACAGGACAGCGAACGTGCCTTGCGCTTTTGCGACCAATTTGTCGCCTTGCATCACATCGGCCTCGACCACCAGCGTGCGGCGGCCCGGGTGTATCACCCGCGCCGTGCACATCACCTCACCGCCTTCGACGGCGCGGATGTAGTTGATCTTGCACTCGATGGTCGCGCTCTGCTGGTCAAAGCCATGGCTGCTGGAACAGGCCAGCCCCATGGCAATGTCCACCAGACTGAACAAAGCCCCACCGTGCAGCTTGCCGGCGCGATTGCGCAGTTCTGGCGCAAGCCCCAGGGCGACTTGCGCCACCCCGGTTTCCAGGCTGTGCAAGCGACAGCCCAGCAACTTGAAAAAAGCGCTTTCGGTATACCCCGCAGGGATCTCCATCAACGCTTCTTCAACTGCTTGGCGTTGGCGAACAGCGACGCCATGGCGTTATTGGCCGGAGCCGCTGCAGTGGTTTCCTTGCGCGGCGCGCTGTTCTGCGATTGACGCGGGGCCGAGCCCGGACGGGCGCCACGAGCACCGTCGATTTTCTCGCCCGGGGTGTCGCTCATGCGCATCGACAGCCCTACGCGTTTACGCGGGATGTCGACTTCCATCACCTTGACCTTCACCACGTCACCGGCTTTCACCGCTTCGCGTGGATCCTTGATGAACTTCTCGGAAAGAGCCGAGATATGCACCAAACCGTCCTGATGCACACCGATGTCGACGAACGCGCCGAAGTTGGTCACGTTGGTCACCACGCCCTCGAGGATCATCCCCAGTTGCAAGTCCTTGAGGTCTTCGACGCCTTCCTGGAACTCGGCGGTCTTGAACTCTGGGCGTGGGTCGCGGCCAGGTTTTTCAAGCTCTTGCAGGATGTCGGTCACGGTTGGCAAACCGAAGGTTTCGTCGGTGTACTTCTTCGGATCGAGGCGCTTGAGGAACGCAGCGTCGCCGATCAGCGAGCGGATGTCGCGGTCGGTTTCAGCGGCAATGCGCTGTACCAGTGGATAGGCTTCCGGGTGCACTGCCGACGAGTCCAGCGGGTTTTCACCGTTCATGACACGCAGGAAACCGGCGGCCTGTTCAAAGGTTTTCTCGCCCAGGCGTGCGACTTTCTTCAAGGCTGCGCGGGTTTTGAACGCGCCGTGCTCGTCACGATGGCTGACGATGTTCTGCGCCAGGGTCGCGTTGAGGCCGGAGATGCGCGCCAGCAGCGCCACGGAAGCAGTGTTCACGTCCACGCCTACGGCGTTCACGCAATCCTCGACCACGGCGTCCAGGCCACGCGCCAGTTTCAGTTGCGACACGTCGTGCTGGTACTGGCCGACACCGATGGATTTCGGATCGATCTTGACCAGCTCCGCCAACGGGTCTTGCAAGCGACGGGCAATCGACACCGCGCCACGGATCGATACATCCAGATCCGGGAATTCCTTGGACGCCAGTTCCGAAGCCGAGTAAACCGATGCACCGGCCTCCGAGACCATGACTTTGGTCATCTTCATCGCCGGGTATTTTTTGATCAGTTCGGCGGCGAGCTTGTCGGTCTCACGGCTGGCGGTGCCGTTGCCGATGGCGATCAGATCCACCGAATGCTTGGCGCACAGGGCGGCGAGAATCGCGATGGTCTGGTCCCACTTGTTATGCGGCACGTGCGGGTAAACCGTGGCGTGATCGAGCAGCTTGCCGGTGGAATCGACGACGGCCACCTTGCAACCGGTACGCAGGCCCGGGTCGAGGCCCAGGGTCGCGCGCGGGCCGGCCGGCGCCGACAGCAGCAGGTCGTGCAGGTTGTGTGCGAACACATTGATCGCTTCGGTTTCCGCGCCGTCGCGCAGCTCACCCAGCAAGTCGGTTTCCAGATGGGTGTAGAGCTTGACCTTCCAGGTCCAGCGCACCACTTCGCCCAGCCATTTGTCGGCGGCACGGTTCTGGTTCTGGATGTCGAATTGCTGGCCGATCATGCCTTCGCACGGGTGCATGGTGCCCGGCAGTTCGTCGCCGACTTTCAGTGCGGAGCTGAGGATGCCTTCGTTGCGGCCTCGGAAAATCGCCAGGGCGCGGTGCGACGGCATGCTTTTCAGCGGTTCGTCGTGTTCGAAGTAATCACGGAACTTGGCGCCTTCCTCTTCCTTGCCGGCGATCACGCGGGCACTGAGGGTCGCTTCCTGCTTGAGGTAGTTGCGCAGCTTGTCGAGCAGGCCGGCGTCTTCGGCGAAGCGCTCCATCAGGATATATTTGGCGCCTTCGAGGGCCGCCTTCACATCGGCCACGCCTTTTTCCGCGTCGATGAAGCGTGCGGCTTCGGTTTCCGGGCTCAGGGTCGGGTCGTTGAACAAGCCGTCGGCCAATTCGCCGAGGCCGGCTTCCAGGGCGATCTGGCCCTTGGTGCGGCGCTTCTGCTTGTACGGCAGGTACAAGTCTTCGAGGCGGGTCTTGGTGTCGGCGAGTTTGATGTCGCGTTCCAGTTGCGGCGTCAGCTTGCCTTGCTCCTGGATGCTGGCGAGGATGCTGATGCGCCGTTCGTCGAGTTCTCGCAGGTAGCGCAGACGCTCTTCCAGATGACGCAACTGGGTGTCATCGAGGCTGCCGGTCACTTCTTTCCGGTAACGGGCGATGAAGGGAACGGTAGAGCCTTCATCGAGTAGCGCGACGGCCGCTTCGACCTGTTGTGGGCGTACACCGAGTTCCTCGGCGATGCGGCTGTTGATGCTGTCCATAAAACCACCTGACAAATTGTGAAAGCAGGCTCGCAGGCACGCAGTTAGGGCCTCGGCGAGTCTGGTTGAGCGGCCTGGCCTGCGCCGCTACCTGGATCAAAAGGTATCCCGTTGACCCGTGAAATCGAACAATTACTGCCGACGCCCTGAAAAAAACGACGCCTGACTGTAGTACCTGTCTGATGTTGCCTGACACAAAAGGCCGCGCATTATAACCAGCGTTCCGGCATTCGGGGGCATTGCGGGCCGAGGCTTCAATGGCCGGTTTTCTGGCGGTAAAGGAAAAATCTGCTAACAATGCACACGGTGCGTATAACGGCAGCTACGCCATAATGCGCGCCGAGCTAAAAGGAGCATCCAATGAGCAGCACTGCAAACATTGCTGAAGGCGAAAAAATTCTTATTGTTGACGACGACCCGGGCCTCAGCAGCCTGCTGGAACGTTTTTTCGTCGGCAAGGGCTATCGCGCCCGCGCCGTACCGAACACCGAGCAAATGGACCGCCTGCTGGCACGCGAAGTGTTCAACCTGGTCATCCTCGACCTGATGCTGCCCGGTGAAGACGGCCTGACCGCCTGCCGCCGCCTGCGTGGCGCGAACAACCAGATTCCGATCATCATGCTGACCGCCAAGGGCGATGAGCTGAGCCGTATCAAGGGCCTGGAACTGGGTGCCGACGATTACCTGGCCAAGCCGTTCAACCCCGATGAGCTGATGGCCCGTGTCAAAGCCGTCCTGCGTCGCCAGTCGGCTCCGGTGCCGGGCGCTCCTGGCAGCGAAGACGAAAGCGTGACCTTCGGTGACTACGAGCTGTCCCTGGCCACCCGCGAACTCAAGCGCGGTGACGAAGTGCACATGCTCACCACCGGTGAGTTCGCCGTGCTCAAGGCCCTGGTGATGAACGCCCGTCAACCGCTGACCCGCGACAAACTGATGAACCTGGCCCGTGGCCGCGAGTGGGATGCCCTGGAGCGTTCCATCGACGTGCAGATTTCCCGTCTGCGCCGGATGATCGAACCCGATCCATCCAAACCGCGTTATATCCAGACGGTCTGGGGCGTGGGCTACGTGTTCGTTCCGGATGGCGCCGCCACCAAGTGATCGGCGATTTGTAGGAGCGGGTCTTGCGGGCAACGGGTCAGATGACTTTGCTCGCAGACTCGCGATCCGCAATATGCGAGCATCGCTCGCTCCTGCAAGTGTTTAGCGGTTACCCATGAAAACCCCCGTTTGGTTCCCCCAGAGCTTTTTCTCCCGCACCCTTTGGCTGGTGCTCATCGTCGTTCTGTTCTCCAAGGCGCTGACCCTGGTTTATCTGTTGATGAACGAAGACGTGCTGGTGGATCGTCAGTACAGCCACGGCGTTGCCCTGACGCTACGCGCCTATTGGGCGGCCGATGAAAACAATCGTGACAAGATTGCCGAAGCCGCGACCCTGATCAGGGTGGTGGGCGCTGGCGTGCCGGAAGGCGAACAGCATTGGCCCTACAGCGAGATCTATCAGCGGCAGATGCAGGCTGAATTGGGGGCCGACACCGAAGTCCGGTTGCGCATGCATTCGCCTCCGGCGCTGTGGGTTCGCGCGCCAAGCCTGGGGGATGGCTGGCTGAAAGTGCCGCTGTATCCGCACCCATTGCGTGGCCAGAAAATCTGGAACGTACTGGGCTGGTTCCTGGCCATCGGTTTGCTGTCTACCGCTTCGGCGTGGATCTTCGTCAGCCAGCTCAATCAACCTCTGAAGCGCCTGGTCTACGCCGCGCGACAACTCGGCCAGGGTCGCAGTGTGCGCCTGCCGATCAGCGATACACCGAGCGAAATGACCGAGGTTTATCGCGCCTTCAACCAAATGGCCGAAGACGTCGAGCAGGCCGGTCGCGAGCGCGAACTGATGCTGGCCGGAGTTTCACATGACTTGCGCACGCCCTTGACCCGTTTGCGCTTGTCCCTGGAATTGATGGGCGACCGCACAGACCTGACCGATGACATGGTTCGGGATATCGAGGACATGGATGCGATTCTCGATCAGTTCCTGGCGTTCATTCGCGACGGCCGGGATGAGTCGGTGGAAGAGGTGGACCTGAGCGATCTGGTCCGCGAGGTCGCCGCGCCGTTTAACCAGAACGAAGAAAAAGTACGCTTGCGCCTGGAGCCGATCCAGCCGTTTCCATTGCGTCGGGTATCGATGAAGCGCTTGCTCAACAACCTTATCGGCAATGCGCTGCACCACGCAGGCAGTGGTGTGGAGGTGGCGGCGTACGTGTCTGGGGATGTGAGCGCACCGTACGTGGTGTTGAGCGTCATGGACCGTGGTGCCGGGATCGATCCGTCCGAGCTGGAGGCGATCTTCAACCCGTTCACCCGCGGTGATCGTGCCAGAGGCGGCAAAGGCACGGGGTTGGGGCTGGCGATCGTCAAACGCATTGCCTCGATGCACGGCGGCAATGTTGAACTGCGTAACCGTACCGGTGGCGGATTGGAAGCGCGGGTGCGCTTGCCGTTGGGGTTGATGCTACCGCGGGATGCCGTCTAACCCGAACGTTCCCACACTCTGCGTGGGAATGCCTCTTCGGACGCTCCGCGTTCGGCTCTTGGGGGGGCGCGGAGCGCCCCGGGCTGCATTCCCACGCAGAGCGTGGGAACGATCACCGATCTTGCGACTGCTACGCAGCCGAGCGGGAGCAAGCTCCCTCGCCACAGTGGTTGTGTCTCAGCCCTTGCCTTTGGTCCGGGTCATGTTCGGGCCGCCATTCTTCTCCAGATGCTCAATGATGATCCCCGCCACGTTCTTGCCAGTGGTGGTCTCGATCCCTTCCAGCCCCGGCGATGAGTTCACTTCCATCACCAGCGGCCCGTGATTGGAGCGCAGGATATCGACCCCCGCCACCGCCAGCCCCATGACCTTTGCCGCACGCAAAGCAGTCATGCGTTCTTCCGGGGTGATCTTGATCAGGCTGGCACTGCCACCGCGGTGCAGGTTGGAGCGAAATTCGCCGGGTTTGGCCTGGCGCTTCATGGCCGCAATCACCTTGTCGCCGACTACAAAGCAGCGAATGTCGGCGCCACCGGCTTCTTTGATGTACTCCTGGACCATGATGTTCTGCTTGAGGCCCATGAACGCCTCGATCACCGACTCAGCCGCGGTGGCGGTTTCGCACAGCACCACACCGATGCCTTGGGTGCCTTCCAGCACCTTGATCACCAGTGGCGCTCCGTTGACCATTTCGATCAGATCGGGAATGTCATCCGGTGAGTGGGCAAAACCGGTGACCGGCAGACCAATGCCCCGGCGCGACAACAATTGCAGCGACCGCAGCTTGTCCCTTGAACGGGCAATAGCCACCGATTCGTTGAGCGGAAAAACCCCCATCATTTCGAACTGGCGCAACACTGCGCAGCCATAAAAAGTAACGGATGCACCGATCCGCGGAATCACCGCGTCGAAGCCCTCCAGCGGCTTGCCGCGGTAGTGGATCTGCGGTTTATGACTGGCAATGTTCATGTAGGCGCGCAGGGTATCGACCACCACCATTTCATGGCCGCGTTCGGTACCGGCTTCGACCAGGCGACGGGTGGAATACAGACGCGGGTTCCGCGACAGCACAGCGATCTTCATGCAACACCTGTGGAGGAGGTAGATACCGGGAACACCGGCTTGTCTTGTACATACTTGATACCCGGATTGACCACCAGTTGGCCGTCGATCAAGGCTTTGGAACCGAGTAACAGGCGATATCGCATGGACTTGCGGCAGGCGAGGGTGAACTCGACCCGCCAGACCCGATCACCGAGGGCCAGGGTGGTGCTGATCACGTATCGCACTTGCGCGTGACCGTTGGAGCTTTTGATGGTTTTTCTTGTCACCAGCGGGGCTTCGCAGCGCCGGTGACGCAACTGCACCACCGTGCCCAGGTGCGCCGTGAAGCGTACCCACTGCCCACCGTCGCGCTCGAACGTCTCGATGTCGGTGGCATGCAGGCTGGAGGTGCTGGCGCCGGTGTCGATTTTTGCGCGAAGGCCGGCGACTCCCAGATCCGGGAGCGCCACCCACTCGCGCAGACCGACAACGGTCAAATGGTCAAATGTCTTCAAAATGGCTCAACCGGTAGAAACCACGGTGGCCGCAGGCGGCCGAATCCGCGGTATTCACGCAGAATAATGGTTAAAAGGCGACAGATATCTACGGCCCGGATTGCCAGCCCCGCAAGGAGGTTATGGAATGTCAGCATTGTAGTCCGGGCCGGAGTAATTCTTGGTACGACAGAACGGTAGTACAGTTCACCAATATTTCAGAACGAGGAAATCCCATGGCACAAAAAAACGAAGAGGACGACAAAGTCCGCCTCGATAAATGGTTGTGGGCTGCACGGTTTTACAAAACTCGCGCCTTGGCCAAGGCAGCGATTGAAAGTGGCAAGGTGCATTGCCGCGGTGAGCGTTGCAAGCCTGGCAAGGAGCCACGTATTGGCGACGAATTTGTGATCCGCACCGGTTTCGAGGAACGCACGGTGGTGGTCAAGGCGCTGTCGATCGTGCGCCGAGGCGCGCCGGAAGCGCAGATGCTGTACGCGGAAACTGACGCCAGTATCGCCAAGCGAGAAAACGCCGCCGCCGAGCGCAAGGCGGGCGCCCTGGGCGTGAGCACCGATGGCAAGCCGAGCAAGAAGCAGCGCCGGGATCTGTTCAAGTTTCGGGGCAGCAGCAACGAATGATTGCCCTCGCCGCCGATCGCACCAACCCGGCCAAGACTTGTAATTGCACCTGCGCGTAGCCATATGAGGTAATTCGCCTGCCGTGTATGTGCCGTTCGTCGTAAAACGCGCGCAGTCGCCGGCCTGTAAGCCATAACCAGACAGCCAGGGGCTGTGGCCAAGGCGTAACCTCGAATTCTGTAATCACTTTTGTCTCCACTTCAGATACCCAGACTTATGACCGACCTACCGGATAACGACTTCACTCAACGCTTCATCTTCGATGACAGCGACACCCGTGGCGAGATGGTTTCGCTGGAGCTCAGCTACGCTGAAGTCCTGGCCAAACACGCCTATCCGGAGCCGGTTGCGCAACTGCTCGGCGAACTGATGGCGGCGGCGGCGTTGCTGGTCGGCACCTTGAAGTTTGACGGCTTGCTGATCCTTCAGGCCCGCTCCGAAGGCCCGATCCCGTTGCTGATGATCGAATGCTCCAGCGAGCGCGACATCCGAGGCCTGGCCCGTTACGAGGCCGAGCGGATTGCGCCCGACGCCACCTTGGCCGATCTGATGCCCGACGGCTCGCTGACACTGACCATCGACCCGACACAAGGCCAGCGCTACCAGGGCGTGGTCGATCTGGACGGTGAAACGCTGTCTGACTGCTTCACCAACTACTTCGTGATGTCCCAACAGATCGGCACACGCATCAAGCTTTGCGCCGATGGCCGTCGCGCCCGTGGCCTGTTGCTGCAGCAACTGCCTGCCGATCGCCTGAAAGACGAAGAAGAACGCGCCGCCAGCTGGCAGCACCTCACCGCGTTGAGCGGGACGTTGACTGCCGATGAGCTGTTGGGCCTGGACAACGAAACCGTCCTGCATCGTCTCTACCACGAAGAGCAAGTGCGTTTGTTCGACGTGCAAAAACTGCGCTTCCGTTGCAGCTGCTCGCGCGAACGTTCAGCCAACGCACTGGTCAGTCTGGGTATGGAAGACGCGCAGAATCTGGTGGTTGAACACGGTGGAAAGATCGAAATTGACTGTCAGTTCTGCAACCAGCAATACCTGTTCGACGCCGCCGATGTCGCTCAATTGTTCGCCGGCGCGGGTGTCGAGACCCCGTCAGATACCCGTCACTAAAACGGTTCAGCGCAGGTAAATTCACTGCTCGGTGCCGGATTTACGCCGTTACGACAGGAGGGGCCTACTTTTTTTGGGCTTTTCTGGCATAATCCGGGCCACTTTTTTCGCGGTAGTAGTGCACGACTTTCTACTACAAAAACGTTTGGAGCACTCGGCCACTGGCCGACGGGGAACCTCATGACGCAAGCCAATAACGCCGTGTACACCGATCTGAGTGTTGATGATCTGGTTAAAGAAGCCCTCAACCGCGGTGAAGGCGAGCTTGCCGATACCGGCGCACTGGTTGTTCGTACCGGTCACCGTACCGGCCGTTCGCCAGTCGATCGTTTCATCGTTGATGAGCCGAGCACCACGGGCGCCATCGCCTGGGGCCCGATCAACCGCAAGTTCCCGGCCGACAAATTCGACGCCCTGTGGAACCGTGTCGAGGCGTTCAACAACGCGCAAGAGCATTTCGTTTCCCACGTCCACGTAGGTGCCGCTTCCGAGCACTACCTGGCCGTTAAAATGACCACCCAGACTGCCTGGCAGAACCTGTTCGGTCGTTGCCTGTTCATCAACCCGGCCCAGTACAACCCGGCTGGCCGTGAAGAATGGCAAGTGCTCAACGTGGCCAACTTCGAGTGCGTGCCTGAGCGTGACGGCACCAACTCCGACGGTTGCGTGATCATCAACTTCGCACAGAAAAAAGTGCTGATCGCCGGCATGCGTTACGCCGGTGAAATGAAGAAAGCCATGTTCTCGGTGCAGAACTTCCTGCTGCCGGCCGCTGACGTGCTGCCAATGCACTGCGCCGCCAACATCGGCGAAGAAGGCGACGTGACCCTGTTCTTCGGTCTGTCCGGCACTGGTAAAACCACCCTGTCCGCCGACGAAAGCCGTTACCTGATCGGTGACGACGAACACGGTTGGGGCGAGGGCGTAGTGTTCAACATCGAAGGCGGTTGCTATGCCAAGTGCATCGACTTGTCCGAGAAGAACGAGCCGGTTATCTGGAAAGCCATCAAGCACGGCGCGGTCCTGGAAAACGTCGTCATCGACGATGCCAAGCACGCCGACTATGCCGATGTCAGCCTGACCCAGAACAGCCGTGCCGCGTACCCGCTGGAGCACGTTGCCAAGCGTTCCGAGAAGAACCTCGGTGGCGAGCCGAACGCTGTGATCTTCCTGACCTGCGACCTGACCGGCGTGCTGCCGCCAGTGTCGATCCTCAACGAAGAACAAGCGGCCTACCACTTCCTGTCCGGCTACACCGCACTGGTGGGCTCGACTGAAATGGGTTCGGGCAGCGGCATCAAGTCGACCTTCTCGACCTGCTTCGGCGCACCGTTCTTCCCGCGTCCAGCCGGCGAATACGCCGAACTGCTGATCAAGCGCATCCGCGGCTTCGGCTCCAAGGTTTACCTGGTCAACACCGGCTGGACCGGCGGTGGCTACGGCGTCGGCAAGCGCTTCAACATCCCGACCACCCGTGCGGTGATCGCAGCGATCCAGAGCGGCGCGCTGATCGGTACCGAAACCGAGCACCTGGACACCATCAACCTCGACGTGCCACTGGCCGTACCGGGCGTTGAGACTGGCCTGCTGAACCCACGCAACACCTGGGCCGACAAAGCCGCCTACGACGAAGCCGCCAAAGCATTGGCCGGCCTGTTCATCGAGAACTTCAAGAAGTTCGAAGTGAGCGATGCAATCAAGGCCGCTGGGCCTAAGTTGTAAGTGTTGGTTTGATGCAATGAAAAAGCCGCCCCTCGGGCGGCTTTTTTGTGGGTGCTGTTTAACCGTCAGACGCACAACTGCCAATATAGAAATGGTCAATTCAGTAGTGGTGGCATGTTCAGCTGATCCCCAATGCAACGCTCGAAAATAGTTTGGAGGCCACTGTAATCGCAGGTGACCGCATCAATGTTCGCGGGAATCCATGCGCTGTCTTTGATCAGCCACCAATCAACAGCAAACCCTGCATTGATGATGATTTGCTCAAACAGGATCCGTTGAGCCCGACCGTTACCTTCGCGAAAAGGATGAATCACATTTAAATCACCATACGTTTCAGCAACCTTGACGATGAGCTCTGCTTTACTGGCGCCTTCGAACCACGCGGCATTTTCCATGACGCGAAAAATCTTTTCGGCTTCAGGGGCGATTCGGTCTGCTGTGCAGAAAAGTGTATCTCCTTTCTGGATATTCACTGTCCTCAATAGTCCCGCCCATTCGTAGACATCGGAAAACAAGGATTTATGAATATGCTGTAAAAGGCTGAGGTCGTACGGAGGGGGGAGGAGGCGGAATTTGCTGACGGCGATTTCTGAGAGTTCTCGCTCTGCTTTGTGTAGTTGCTCTTCATCATGAATGTTGAGCAGGTTACGCAGCACGTCGCTACCAGGGTAGCAGTAGGGGTCTTGACCGACCCCGTATTTATCCATCATTAACGAGGATTCTGACGATATTTATTGAGTACCGCCTCCCGCGATGGGAGCGGTTTTTCAGCATCGGCACGGGAAGTGTCGAAGCCTTCAAGACGCAAGCTCGCCAAGTAATTTGAACGGCGTACTTTGTCGTAATAATCCTGTTTTTGCTGAAAAGTCAGTTCGCTCATGACATCTGCCTCTTTGTGCAATGCCCAAGTGTAGCTCAAACGATCCGGTCGATAGACCGGTATTTTTGATGCTTCGCGGAGGATGATCGTTCCCACGTAGAGCGTAGGAACGATCTGTTCACTCCACTTTAGCCTGGCGCTTTCCAGTTGAGCATGCGTTGTTGGGCGACTTTCAGCTGGTCGCAGCCGTCCTGCGTTAGCAGGTAGAGCGCGTGGGTGATGTGCGGGATGTCTTCCACGTCACCGTTTGATCGTTCCCACGCTCTGCGTGGGAATGCAGCCCGGGACGCTCTGCGTCCCTTTCGAGAGCTGGAACGCGGAGCGTCCCTTGAGGCATTCCCACGCAGAGCGTGGGAACGATAAGGAGTCCCCGCTTGTAGGATCGGGCCGAACCTCGGCTAGGCCCTTTCCATGGGAATTTTCGCGAAGAGTGTTCTCGCGCTTTCCACCATCCCGCGCCCGCCATCTCAACGAATATGCTGGTACGAAGCCACATCCAGAAGGTCATTGCTCAGCCCGGCTGCCGGCACATAGATCGTGCCTTTCACTGCCGAGAACCTGACCCCATTGCTGCCCAGTGAAACGTAACGCTCGCCCTGGTCCAATTCGGTGAAGTAGGTGTACGAGCACTTCTCCATCGCTTTGTATTTCGCGGCGGCGCTGACCATGGCGTTGTGGTGGTTCTGCAGGTCGGCCGCGCTCAGGTTGAGGGTTTTGTCCAGCGGCACGCCCCAGCGCTTCAGGCACACTTCGGCAAAGTGACGGACGATCAGGCCGGGTTCGGCCAGCACTTTAGGGCCGCTGACCCCGTCTGCTGCGGCGTTGCCAACCAGCGTGCCATGGCGGCCGGGCATCGGGTAGATGTGGGTTCGGGTGCCGGTGGCCGTTTGCGGGATGACACAGCTGAAGCCTTTGGAGCGCTCGTCTCGGGCGTAGAAGCCGACATATTCTTTTACGTTGGCACTCAGTTTTACTTTGCTTTCCTGAAAGTTACCGATGCCCGGTACCGGATCAATCGCAAAAATATTGACCGGGATGTTCTTCAATTCGCTGTCGTTAAACATGGCATTGGCCAGCATGTGGCAACTAATGCCGCCGCGACTCCAGCCTACCAAGTTGACCTTGGTCGGAATAACACCGTCCTTGCGAAACGTTTTGATGATTTGTTCTTGCAACTTCTGCTGGGTCACACTGCGGTCGCCGTAGTTATATTTACGCCACAGCCAGGAACCTTCGACGATCACGTCTTCGATTGGAATGCCGGCTGCCTTCAGGCGGTTGTATTCGGTCTCGGTCAGCTTTTCACGTTGCCAGTCACATTGGCCTTTGATGATGTTGATGGCGTGCTTGACGTTCTCCTCCCAGCCCTTGCCGAACAAGGTGCCGCTCAAGCCATAGTCCTTGGATTGAGTGAACAGCTCATCAGCTTGCAGGTTGCTGGTACCGGGGCCGTCGACCACGATCCATTCGGCAAATTCTCTGCCAGCATGATGGGAGGCGAGTGCCGAAACCAGTTCGCCATTCCAGTAAGTTGGGTTTTGGTTGTCGAATTTGGTCGAACCGGTACCGCAAAAGAAAATAGTTAATGTAGTCATTGTGCTGCTCTGTTTTGTTTTAAGAGCCTGCAGACTAGTTTGAGTAAATTGGATTATGAAGTGGTTAGTTGTTACCGGGGTTGTAGTATTTGTTTTTGGCTTTAATGTCTTATTCTTTGTTTTGCAACTTCCAGTAGTTGGCAGCCATCCTGCGTTAATAGATAAAGCGCATTCACGATGTGAGGGATGTCTTTAACGTCGGCCTGTTTGAAGCACAAGCAATAAAGCGTTTCGAGCAAATCGCTGGCTGCCCGCAGGCGTTGATGCGCGGCGTCGAGGATGTCGCCGGTGCTGGCCGTGGTGTCGATGACGAGGACGGGCGATTCGCTGTAACTGGTTTTGAGGGGACGATAGCGGTCGGTCGGAGGATCGGGGAGCGTCATTGAGTTGCGTCCTGTGCGAAAGCGGCAAGTGTTCCCGGCAGGCCGAGTCACTGGTTTCAGCCGCGCCGGTGACTATAGAAGGGCGTGGTGTGGTGCGACAAGACGGCTGAGGTCGACAGGTTTTGTAGGGTTTTTATTGGCTAATAAGGAAATGGACTACGTCTTGGTTGATGGTGCCTCAGACGCTGTAGGTTGTTTCGGCTTCTGTGGTGATTGGGCTGACCTCTTCCCGCAAGCCGTGCAATCCATGCGAGCCATCCGCTGTATCATCCCGTATCGTTTTTTGCCCCGACCTTTTCTCGACTCGCTGCGATCGCCGGCTAGGCTTTGCTCATCGCAGCGGTCAACGGAGTGACAGCTTATGCACAACACCCTGGAACAGGTTTTCGGTTATCCACAGTTTCGACCCGGTCAGGAAAAAACGCTCAACGCCATCATGGCGGGGCGCTCGGCGGCGGCGATTTTTCCCACCGGTTCCGGCAAATCCCTGTGCTATCAATTATCGGCCGTACTGCTGCCGCACCTGACGTTGGTGGTTTCGCCGTTGCTGGCGTTGATGCAGGATCAATTAGCGTTTCTGCAACGCCACGGCATTGCGGCGGGCAGTATCGATTCGGCGCAGAGTCGCGATGACGCCAGCGAGGTGATGGCCCGCGCCAGGTCCGGCGAATTGAAGATCCTGATGGTGTCGGTGGAACGCCTGAAGAACGAGCGTTTCCGCAATTTCCTGCAGCAAGTGCCGATTTCGTTGCTGGTGGTGGATGAGGCGCACTGCATCTCGGAGTGGGGCCACAACTTCCGCCCGGATTACCTCAAGCTGCCGGACTATCAGCGGCAATTCAACATCCCGCAAGTGCTGCTGCTGACGGCGACCGCAACGCCCAAGGTCATCGTCGACATGCAGGCGAAATTCGCCATCGCTGCCGAAGACGTGGTGACCACCGGTTTCTATCGCCCGAACCTCAATCTCTGGGTAGAACCGGTGCGCGGTCAGGACAAGCGACGGCGCCTCGTTGAATGGATGAGCGAACGTCCCGGACAGCCGAGTATCGTCTACGTCACCTTGCAAAAAACCGCCGAGCATATTGCCGAACACTTGCAACGCCATGGCATTCAGGCCGAGGCTTATCACGCCGGTTTGCCCCACGAGCAGCGCGATGGCATCCAGAAGCGTTTCATGGGCGGGCAGTCCAATTGCATCGTCGCCACCATCGCTTTCGGCATGGGCATCGACAAGAGCGATATCCGCAACGTCGTGCATTTCGATTTGCCCAAATCCATCGAAAACTACAGCCAGGAAATTGGCCGCGCCGGGCGTGACGGTCAGCCGTCCGATTGTTTGGTGCTGGCCAACCGCGACAGCCTCAACGTGCTGGAAAACTTCGTTTACGGCGATACCCCTGAGCTCGACGGTATCCGCCATGTGCTAGACGAGTTGCAAGCGTGCGCGCCGCAAGGGGAGTGGGAGTTTATGTGGGGTCCCTTGGCGGACAACAGCAATATTCGCCAGCTCCCGCTCAAGACCTTGCTGGTACAACTGGAGCTTCGTGGAATCATCGCCCCGCGTTACGCCTATTACGCTGAGTACCGTTTCAAATACCTGGAGGAACCCGAAGCGTTGCTGGCTCGTTTCGAAGGCGAGCGCAGGGATTTCGTCGCGGCGATCATCCAGACCTCAAAGCGAGCGCGGAGCTGGGCCACGGTGAATTTCGACGCGCTGTACGAGCAACATCAGGCCGAGCGCAACCGGGTGGTCAAGGCGCTGGATTACTTCCAGGAGAAGGGCTGGGTCGAGCTTGAAAGCAAGTTGATGACCGAGGTCTATACCCTGCTGAAAACAGATTTCGACCCCCAGGCACTCAGCGCTGAACTTCACGCCGGTTTCACTCAGCATGAACACACCGAAATCACGCGGATACACGCGATGCTGGATCTGTTCGCCACCGACCGTTGCCTGGGATTTCGATTGGCTGAGTATTTCGGCGACAGCAATGCCCCGCAACAGTGCGGGCATTGTTCGGTGTGTCACGGTCAGGTCGCCCGGCTACCGGCACCGCCGGAGCTGCCGGCACTTGTGGATAAACACTTCGAGGCGCTGTGCGGCGAGTTTATCCACAGGCATGAGCAGCACACGGGCAGCATGCCGTCGGCTGAGCGAGTGACGCGGTTCTTGTGCGGGATCAGTGTGCCGCTGTTTACCAAGCTCAAGGCCCGCACGATTCCGGGGTTTGCGGTGCTGGAGGAGTATCCGTATGCCGAGGTGCGCAACTGGTCCCAGTCACACCTTTAACCTGCAGGGATTGGCGAATGTCTTGGGGCGCATCCATCCGCTGAATGTCGCTCATCACAGGAATAAATTTCAAAAAAGGGTGGTGGCTGACTATGGTGAGGGCTGTCTTTGGATCGCCAACAAGAGAACAAGATATGAGCCAGACACCGTTCGACATTCAGCGCGCAGCCGTGATCGGCGCGGGCACCATGGGCCGTGGCATTGTCATGTGCCTGGCCAACGCCGGCGTAGCGGTGCAGTGGGTCGACAACAATCCGCAGATGCTTGAGCAGGCACTGGTTGCCGTCGCCGACACCTACGCCCACAGCGTGCGGCAGGAGCGAATCAATCAGGCCGAGGCCGATGCCCGCATTGCCCGGGTCACCAGCGCGGCTGATTATGCGGCCATCCGTGACGTTGACCTGGTGATCGAAGCCGTTTACGAAAACCTGGAACTCAAGCAGTCGATTTTCCGTGAGCTCGATAGCCTGCTCAAACCTGAAGCCATTCTGGCGAGCAACACCTCGGCGCTGGACATCGACGCAATCGCTGCTGTCACCGGTCGCCCTCAGCAAGTCCTGGGCCTGCATTTTTTCAGCCCCGCGCACATCATGAAACTGCTCGAAATCGTCCGCGGTGCCCAGACCGCTCCCGCGGTAATTGAGGTAGCGCTGGCGCTGGGCAAGCGCATGGGCAAGGTCAGTGTGGTGGCGGGCAATTGCGACGGCTTCATCGGCAACCGCATGCTCAATACCTATGTGCTTGAAGCGCGCAAAATGCTGCTGGAGGGGGCTTATCCCTATCAGGTGGATGCGGCGCTGCAAGGTTTCGGTTTCGCCATGGGTCCGTTCCGCATGTTCGACGTCGTCGGTGTCGACCTGCAATGGCGCGCCCGGAAACTGTCCGGTGTGGGGCAGGATGCGCCAGAGGTTCAGGTGGATAACCGCCTGTGTGAACTGGGCCGTTTCGGTCAGAAGAGCGGCAACGGTTTTTATCACTATGAGCCGGGCAGCCGTCAGGCCGAGCACGATCCGCAGGTCGACGCGCTGGTGCTGGAAGTCAGCGAAGGCTTGGGCTTTCATCGTCGCGAAATAAGCCAGGAAGAAATCCTCGAACGCTGCCTGCTGGCCCTGGTCAATGAAGGCGCGAAGATTCTTCAGGAAGGCATCGCAGAGTCCGCCCACGATATCGATCTGGTGTACCTCAACGGCTACGGCTTCCCGGCCGACAAGGGTGGGCCAATGGCTTGGGCGGACCAGCAGGGGTTGGCGGATATTCATCAGCGTTTGCTGGCGCTTGAGACCCGCCAGGGGGATCACTGGAGCCCGGCGCGGTTGATAGGCGAACTGGCGGCGGCGGGTAAAGGGTTTGCCGACAGGTGATCGATGGGACGCCTGGGAGGGCGCCTTCGCTGGCAAGCCAGCGCCCACAAGGTTAGTGGTGGTCTGTGGGAGCTGGCTGCCAGCGATGATCACGACGCGGTTTCACTTTAAAATCGAAGTTCAAGCCCCAGGAAGCAACGCAGATGCCGCAACGCACCGAATACCGACACTTCCAGCCCATCACCACCCGCTGGCATGACAACGATGCCTACGGTCACGTCAATAACGTCACCTACTACAGCTTCTTCGATACGGCGGTGAACACTTACCTGATCGAAGTCGGTGGTCTGGATATCCATGACGGCGAAGTGGTGGGGTTCGTGGTGAGCTCAGCCTGCGATTACTTTGCTTCCATTGCTTTTCCGGAGCGGATCGAGATCGGGTTGCGGGTCGCAAAACTGGGCAACAGCTCGGTCCAGTACGAGTTGGCGGTGTTCAAGCAAGGAGAGGGCGAAGCCTGCGCAGCGGGTCGCTTCGTGCATGTGTTTGTCGACCGCGCTTCGAATCAGCCGGTGGCGATTCCGGCCGGTTTGCGCGAGGCACTGGAGCGTCTGGTGGTGTAACGCCGGCAAAAAAAATCGCAGCCCTCGGGCTGCGATTTCGTTACCAGCGAGACCTCTTCGGTCAGTCGCGATGGCGGTAGTGTTTGTGGTGCTTGCGATGACCATAGGCATGGCCACGGCCCGGGTGACCGTCACGGTAGTAACGACGATCATCATGGCCACGATAACGGCGATCATCATCGTCATCGTCATCGCTCTTGTTGCCCATGTAGTTACCCAGCGCGCCGCCGGCGCCGCCGCCTGCTGCGGAGCCGATCAGGCTGCCGGTGGTGCCGCCCACACTGCGGCCGACCACGTTACCGCCAGCCGCGCCCAACGCACCACCAATGGCGGCTTCGCCACGGCTGCGTTTGTCTGCGCCAACTGCGCTACCACCCGCGCCACCCAGGGCCGCGCCGATAGTGGAACCTGTATTGCCGCCAATCGATTGGCCGACGACTGAGCCTAGAACCCCGCCCAATGCGCCGCCCACACCTGCTTCGGTGGTGCCGCCGGCAGAGGCAATGCCACTGACCAGGCCAAGGGACAACAAGAGAATCGAGGAGAACTTCATGGAGGAACCTCAAGGGGATGACGACGCGATCCTGAGGCTGTGTCAGAGGTGTGACAATCGAAATCCGACGAGTAACACGACTTCAGCACATTTCTATAAGTTGCTGTTTTTTGGGCGGAACTTAACTGTTTTTCGCCGGTCTTTTACTACTTCGCAAAGGCTGTTTTCGTTAGAAAACGGCCTTTTTTGTGGGCGTTTGGAAATTTTTCGACAGTATTGAAACATGGATTGAACCGTCCGGCGCCATCGCGAGCAGGCTCGCTCCTACAGTGGATTTCCGTCGAACACCAATGATGTGTTCACTGAAGATCGAATGTGGGAGCGAGCCTGCTGGCGATGGGGGCAGATCAGACGTCGCGTTACGCCGACCTGGCCATGATCAACCCGGTCTCACTCGCCGCTTCGAGGCGGATCGCCACAAATTTCGACGTCGGCGTATGACTACCGTCCCCGGTGCTTTCCAGCGGCACCAACGGATTCACTTCCGGGTAGTACGCCGCCGCCTGCCCGGCCGGGATGTCGAATGCCAGCAGCGTGAAGCCTTTCACCCGGCGTTCAACGCCGTCATCCCAGAGCGAAACGATGTCAGCCTTTTGCCCCGGTTTGAAGCCCAGGCGAATGATGTCGGCTTCGTTGACGAACAACACATCGCGCTGACCCTTCACTCCGCGATAACGATCGTTGAGGCCATAGATCGTGGTGTTGTACTGATCGTGCGATCGCATCGATTGCATGATCAGGTCCGGCAGCTTGCCGGTGGCGCGAGTGCGTTCGTGTACCAGGTCCTTGGGCAACAGGTTCGGTTTGAAATTGGCCCGGCCCGATACGGTGTTCCACTTGCGCGCACCGGCACTGTTGCCGAGGTAGAAGCCGCCCGGGTTCTTGATCTTTTCGTTGAAGTCTTTGAAGTTGGGGATGGTCTCGGCGATCAGGTCGCGGATGCGGCGGTAGTCGCCGACCAGCCAGTTCCAGTCCACCGGATGATTGCCCAGGGTTGCGGCGGCGATGCCGGCGAGGATCGCCGGCTCAGAGCGCATCTGGTTCGACAGCGGCTCCAGTTGACCATTGGAGGCATGGACCATGCTGAACGAGTCTTCGACGGTCACCGCTTGCGGGCCTTCGGTTTGCCGGTCGATGTCGGTACGGCCCAGGCACGGCAGAATCAACGCGTCTTTACCGTGAGCCAAATGGCTGCGGTTGAGCTTGGTGCTGATCTGAACGGTCAGGTCGCAATTGCTCAGGGCCTGGAAGGTTCGAGTGCTGTCGGGGGTGGCTTGGGCGAAGTTGCCGCCCAGGGCAATGAACACTTTCGCCCGGCCTTCGGCCATGGCGTGGATGGCCTCGACCACGTTGTGGCCATTTTCACGGGGCACCTTGAACTGGAAGCGCCGTTCCAGCGCATCGAGAAACGCCACCGGCGGACGTTCGTTGATGCCCATGGTCCGGTCGCCCTGCACGTTACTGTGGCCGCGCACCGGGCACAGGCCTGCGCCCGGCCGACCGATGTTGCCGCGCAGCAGCATCAGGTTGGCGATTTCCTGGATAGTTGCCACCGAGTGGCGATGCTGGGTGATGCCCATCGCCCAGCACATGATGACGTTCTTGCCCTTGGCGTACATGCGCGCGGCTTGCTCGATTTCCACCAGCGGCAGGCCGGATTGCGCGACGATCTGCTCCCACGGGGTGTCGTCGATGACAGCCAGGTAGTCCAGCACGTTGACGCTGTGCTCGTTGAGGAAGTCGTGGTCGAACACCGCCGGCGCGCCAGTCTTTTGCGCATCGCGTTCCCACTGCAGCAGAAACTTGGCCATGCCGCGCATGATCGCCATGTCTCCGCCCAGTGCCGGGCGGAAGTACGCGGTGTTGGTTGGCTTGTCACTATTGGTGAGCATTTCGATCGGGTGTTGCGGATGCTGGAAACGTTCCAGGCCGCGCTCCTTGAGCGGGTTGATGCACACCACTTGTGCGCCGCGCTTCACCGCCTCACGCAGCGGTTCGAGCATCCGCGGGTGGTTGGTGCCAGGGTTCTGTCCCCAGACGAAAATCGCATCGGCGTGTTCGAAGTCATCGAAGGTTACGGTGCCTTTGCCGACACCGACACTTTGCGACAACGCAACACCACTGGCCTCGTGGCACATGTTCGAGCAGTCGGGAAAATTGTTGGTGCCGTAGGCGCGCACAAACAATTGATAAAGAAAAGCCGCCTCGTTGCTGGCCCGCCCCGAGGTGTAGAACTCGGCCTGATCCGGGCTCGACAGGCCCTTCAAGTGTTTGGCGATCAGTGCAAAGGCTTCGTCCCAGCTGATGGGCTGGTAGCGATCGGTTTGTGCGTTGTAACGCAGCGGCTCGGTCAGACGGCCTTGATATTCGAGCCAGTAGTCGCTCTGCTCCAGCAATGAAGTGACGCTGTGTCTGGCGAAGAACTTGCCATCGACCCGGCGTTTGGTCGCTTCCCAGTTCACCGCTTTGGCGCCGTTTTCACAGAACGCCACCATACCGGCTTCATTGGAATCGCCCCAGGCACAACCGGGGCAGTCGAAGCCGCCGTTCTTGTTGGTCTTGAGCATCATGCGCAGGTTTTTCAGCGCGTTGTCGCTGGTCAACCAGGCCTGGGCGACGCTGATCAGTGCGCCCCAACCACCGGCCGGACCTTTGTAGGGTTTGTAGCGAGGAACGGGTGTCTGGTCGGCTTGACGGTGTTGACTCACGCTTGATTCTCCAAAGCAGGGCTGTAAACCCGTGGCGCATTTTTCTGTGGCAAATGGATGAGGTTGAGGTTGTGTCGTCGGGCCCACTGCACGGCAAGGCCCGTGGGCGACGACAGGCTGACCAGGGTCTGGATGCCGGCGCGCAAGACTTTCTGAATCAATTCGAGACTGCAACGGCTGGTGACAATCGCCAGCCCGCCTTCAATCGAAATGTTCTGGCGAACCAGTCCGCCGATCAGCTTGTCGAGGGCGTTGTGCCGGCCAATGTCTTCACGACCGAGCAACAATTCGCCGCGGTCATTCATGAACACTGCGGCATGCACTGCACCGCAATGCTGGCCCAAAGGCTGGAACGCGCCGATGCGCTGGCGCAGGCCGTCGAGCCATTCGGCGGGCGGTAGCGGGGCGCCGGACAACACTTTGAGATCCGGCAGGGCCTGCTCCACCGCTTCTACGCCGCACAGGCCGCAACCGCTGGTGCCGGCCAGTTGCCGACGCTGCTGCTTGAGGTTCCAGAACGCACGGTTGGCGATGGTCACTTGCGCGTATTGAGCTGACCCTGAACCGCTGAGCTGCAAATCATAAATATCATTGGCGTCCTCGATGATGCCGCTGCCCAGGCTGAAGCCGACAATAAAGTCTTCGAGGTCAGTCGGCGTCACCAGCATCACGGCCTGGCTGATGCCGTTATAGGCAATCGCCAACGCGACTTCTTCGGCCAGCGCTGTGCTGTCCGATTCCGAATATTCAAGATTGCTGTAGCTATAGGTCTGGCTGGCGGCGGGCGCGGGCGTTTCGAGGGCAGGCGCCGCGCAGGCAGGGCGCTTGGCTTTCATGGCATCACCGACGGTTTGGTCAGCTTTAAGACTAGGCGCGGCAAACTGTCGCGTCTAATCGCTATTACTGATGTGCCGATAGATGCCGTCGATCAAGCTTGGGTCAACGATTGCTGATAGATCGCAAAGCAAGCTTCTGCCAAAGCCGAGCGTGGAGCACTGCGACGCATGATCAACCCCAACCGGCCGAGCGTCTGGGCATTTGCAATCGGTTGCAGGCGCAAGTGCTCGGTCAGGCCTTCGAGACCCCCCTCCAGCGGCATCACCGCACAACACAGGCCGCCATGCACAGCTTGTAACAGTTGATGCACGGCGTCGGTCTGTAACAGGGGCTGCGGGGTGAGGCCACGGCTGTGGAAGTTGTGATCGATGGACTGGCGAAAGTGCATGCCGCTGGTGAGCATGCCCAGCGGCAATTCGATCAGCGACTCCCAACTCAGCGGCGCCTCGCCAAAGCTGAAGAATCGCTGATCGTAGAGCAGACCCATGCGGGTTTCGCTGAAGGCCAGCGAGTCGAAGTGTTCGCCGTCCAGGCGTTCCAGATAGGAAACTCCCAGATCCAGACGATTGTTCGCCAATTGTTCGAGGATCTGTTCGGAGCTGAGTGCCGACAGTTCAAAGCGCAGGTTCGGGTGTTCGGCGTGCAGGCGTTGCATCAACGGCAGCGGATCGAAGCTCGACAGCGGCACCACTCCCAAACGCAAAGTCCCCACCAGATTGCCGCGACAGGCCGCTGCCTCGGCGTACAAGCCGTCATAGGCGGCCAACACGGTCCGCGCCCAGGCCAGCACGCGTTCGCCCGGCGCGGTGAAGCCCTCGAAGCGTTGCCCGCGATTGACCAGTGGCAGCTCAAGCTCTTCTTCAAGGCTGCGCAGGCGCATGGACAGCGTCGGCTGGGTGATGTGACAACGCGCGGCGGCCTGGCCGAAGTGCCGGGTTTCGTCGAGAGCGATCAGGAATTTCAGCTGCTTGATGTCCATCTTCGCTCCAGGGGTCGGGAAGCTACGGATTCTATCGCAAGCGGGGTCATTGGTCGGGTTGGATTCGCAAGTGACGGCGGTGGTCTAGGCTTTTGCGTCTGGAACAATCAATTCCCAAGGAGAGCACACGATGAGCCTGTTCAGTTTTCTGAAAGAAGCTGGTGAAAAAATCCTCGATGCACTGACGCCCGACAAGGCTGAAGCCAACAGTGAAGCGTTGACCAAACACGTGCAGAGCGCGCTGACAGGGATCGACACTTCAAAGATCCAGGTCAAGGTCGAAGGCGATAAAGTCATCGCCACTGGCGAAGCAAACAGCCAGGAAGAGAAAGAAAAGATCCTCCTGGCGTTGGGCAACGTTGCCGGTGTCAGCGCTGTTGACGACCAGATCACTGTTACTGGACCTGTGGTCGTGGCCGCCAAGTTCGTCGTGGTCGAGAAGGGCGACACCTTGAGCGCCATTTCCCTGCGTGTGTATGGCAATGCCAACCTGTACAACAAAATCTTCGAGGCGAACAAACCGATGCTCAAGGATGTGAACAAGATCTATCCGGGGCAGTCGTTGCGGATTCCCGAGTAAAAACAAAACCCGTGGCAAGGGAGCTTGCTCCCGCTGGCGTGCGAAGCACTCCCAATCCGGCTGATGTGTTCTTTCTGATAGATCATGTCAGCTGAAGTGCGCCTGCTGTGCAGCCGAGCGGGAGCAAGCTCCCTCGCCACAAGGTCTCAAAGCCCGGCAATCAAATCCCGATAATCCTCAACTGCCGCAAACTCCGCCGTATCCCTCGGCCCTTGTCGGCTGTCCGGTTCTTTTACGGCCAGCAAATGCGCCACGCCAAAGTTTCGCGCACTGCGCAGGATCGACAGGGTGTCATCGATGAACAAACTGCGCGCCGGGTCGAAGTCGATGTCGGCCTGCAACGCCTCCCAGAACTGCGGGTTTTCCTTGGGGAAACCGTAATCGTGTGAGCTGATCAACCGCTCGAAGTAGGGCGCCAGTTCGATTTTTTCCAGTTTCAAGGACAGCGAATCGCGGTGTGCGTTGGTGATCAGCACCACGCGTTTGCCGGCCTGTTTGATCGCCGCCAGGAACGTGTCCGCGTCCGGGCGCAGGGCGATCAGATGAGCGGTTTCCAGTTTCAGGTCGCGCACCGACAGTTTCAGTTCGGCGCTCCAGAAATCCAGGCAGTACCACTGCAACTGACCGGCATGGCGCTCGAACAACGGTTGCAACTCCATCTCGGCCATGGCCCGGCTCACGCCGTGCAGGTCTGCATAACGCTGGGGCAAATGCTCCAGCCAGAAGTGGTTATCGAAATGCAGGTCCAGCAGCGTGCCATCCATATCCAGCAGAACGGTGTCGATGTCGCGCCAGGGCAGCAGGGACATAAAAAACTTCTCCAGCGGTAAAAAGATATCCGAGGTAAACAATCAGGATAGGCCGGGTATAGTAACCCGTTCACGCCAAGGAGCCGCTCATGCGCCAGAAACCCACCATCCTCGCCCGCGAGATTGTCGCCACCAGCCGTTTGTTCTGCGTTGAGGAGCTGAAACTGCGCTTTTCCAATGGCGTTGAGCGCACCTATGAGCGATTGGTTGGAAAGGGTGCAGGGTATGGCGCGGTGATGATCGTGGCGATGCTCGATGCCGATCACGCGGTGCTGGTCGAGGAGTATTGCGGTGGCACGGATGCGTACGAATTATCGCTGCCCAAAGGCCTGATCGAGCCGGGCGAAGACGTACTCGCAGCAGCTGAGCGCGAGCTCAAGGAAGAGGCAGGTTTTGGCGCGCGGCAATTGGAGCATCTGACCGAGTTGTCGCTGTCGCCCGGCTACATGAGCCAGAAAATCCAGGTGGTGCTGGCCACCGATCTCTACGAAGAGCGTCTGGAAGGTGACGAACCGGAGCCGATGGGCCTGGGCAAAGTCAACCTGCGCGAGTTGTCGGCGCTGGCGCAAAACCCGCAATTTACCGAAGGCCGTGCCTTGGCGGCGCTGTATCTGGCCCGTGATCTTTTGACTCAGCGTGGAGTGTTTTTGCCATGACGTTCCCTCACCCATTGATGGCCCCCGTGATTGAACTGGCCCTGAAGGCCGGTGAAGCGATCCTGCCGTTTTGGCGAACTGGCACAGCGGTGACGGCCAAATCCGATGACTCGCCTGTCACGGCGGCAGACCTGGCGGCTCATCATCTGATTCTGGCTGGGCTGACGGCGTTGGACCCGAGCATTGCGGTGCTGTCAGAGGAGGATGCCAATATCCCGCAAAGCGTGCGTGCGGGATGGCAGCGTTGGTGGCTGGTCGATCCGCTGGACGGCACCAAGGAGTTCATTGCCGGCAGCGAAGAGTTCACCGTGAACATTGCCCTGATTGAAAACGGCCAAGTGGTGTTCGGCGTGGTGTCGATGCCGACCAATGGACGCTTCTATGTCGGCGGTGCCGGGCTCGGCGCGTGGCGGGGTGATAAAGGCGCTACGCCGGTGGCGATCCAGGTGCGCGATGCCTTGGCTCCCGGTCAGCCGTTCACCGTGGTTGCCAGTCGCCGCCATACTAGCCCGGAACAGGAGCGTTTGTTGGCGGGGTTGAGCGCCAGCCTTGGCGAATTGCAATTGGCCAACATCGGCAGCTCGCTGAAGTTTTGTCTGTTGGCTGAAGGCGCAGCGGATTTTTACCCGCGTCTGGCACCGACTTCGCAATGGGATACCGCGGCGGCGCAAGGTGTGCTTGAAGGCGCGGGCGGTGAGGTGCTGGATTTGAGCGGCGCGCGGTTCTGTTATCCGGCGCGGGAATCGCTGTTGAATGAGTTCTTCCTGGCGTTGCCGGCGAAGGCAGCATGGCGCGAGCGGTTGCTGGAACTCGCGCGCTCCTGAGTTTCAAGTTTACTTGTGGCGAGGGAGCTTGCTCCCGCTGGGTCGCGAAGCGGCCCCATTTCCGTTGTTTACGGCTGCTGCGCAGCCGAGCGCGAGCAAGCTCCCTCGCCACAGGGTTGTTCATTGCCCGAAAGTTTAACGGTGCAATACATATTGTCCGGTAAACCTCACAGCATCCTCATCACGGCCTTCATTGAAGACCCGCGTATGCAGCGTCAATCGCGCTCGGCTGTATCGCTGGAACGTGGTCAGGAATTTCTTCCAGATCACCGGATCCGGCGCCTGGCAAATGACATTGGCATCCCCCGTCACCGGCAGCGGATAACTGATCTGCCCTTCCTGAATCACGATGTGCCCGTCGGTGATGCCTTCTTCCTTGAGGCGCAAATGCAGCCAGCCCCAACCGGCCAGCACGGCGCCGCAATACAAGCTGCCGCCGAACATGGTGCTCTTGTGGTTGACGTTGGCGTCCAGTGGCAAGTGCAGGCGCAGTTGCTGATCGTGCCAGTCGAGCACCTTGAGGCCCATGTCCCGGGTGAGGGGGATGTCGTGGTGGAGGACGGATTCCAGTTGACGACTTTCGCGGCTCATTCAGGGCCTCTTATTGGCAGTTGATGGTTTGACGAGGCTCAATCGAGGTCGTCGGTGTGGCTGGTGGCACCGCTGTCGGCGAAGCTCAGACCGTGTTTGCGCAGTTTGTCGTGCAAGGTCTTGCGCGGAATGCCAAGGGCTTCGGCAACGCTGCGCACCGAGCTGTGCGAGCGCGCCAGTTCCGCGGCAATCAGGGTTTTCTCGAAGTTTTCCACTTGCTCGCTCAAGCCTCCGCTGACCATTTCAACCACGGTCCCGACGGCGCCCTGCGGCTCATTGTTGTCCAGTGCCAGTTCCAGGCCGAGGGCGAAGCGTTCGGCAGCGTTTTGCAGTTCGCGCACATTGCCGGGCCAGGTGTGGCGCAACAGCAGTGCACGTTGCCCCGGCTGCAGTTCATGGGGCGGCAAGCCATGGCGAGCGCTGGCTTCATCGGCAAAATGCTGGAACAGCACCAGCGCATCTTCACCGCGCTCGCGCAGCGGTGGAATGCGCAGCGGCGCGACGTTCAGGCGGTAATACAGGTCGGCGCGGAAACGGCCCTGATCGGCTGATTGCCGCAGGTCTTCCTTGGTGGCGGCGATGATGCGGATGTCCAGCGGGATCAGTTGATTGCCGCCCAGGCGTTCGACCACCCGCTCTTGCAGCAGACGCAGCAGTTTTACCTGCACATCCAGGCTCATGCTTTCGATTTCATCGAGGAACAGCGTGCCGCCGTTGGCGAATTCGAACTTGCCGATGCGACGCTTTTGCGCGCCGGTGAAAGCGCCCGGTTCATGGCCGAACAGTTCACTTTCGACCACCGATTCGGCCAGCGCCCCGGCATTGATCGCCACGAACGGACCGTTACGCCGGCTCGACAGGTCGTGCAGCGCCCGCGCGACGACTTCCTTGCCGGCACCGGTTTCGCCGAGGATCAGCACGTCAGCCTTGGTCGCCGCCAATGCGCCGATCTGCTCGCGCAGGCGCAGCATCGACGGCGAATGCCCGACCAGGCGAGTGCTCAGCTCATTGCGATCGCTCAGTGCCAGACGCAGGCTGCGGTTATCCAGCACCAACCGGCGCAGGGCCAGGGCGCGGCGCACGCTGTCGAGCAGGGCGTCGCTGGCGAAGGGTTTTTCCAGGAAGTCATAAGCCCCGGCGCGCATGGCTTGCACCGCCAGCGGCACGTCGCCGTGACCGGTAATCAACAGTACCGGCAGCTCCGGGTCCTGGGCGTGCAGTTCGGTCAGCAGTTCGAGACCGTCCATGCCCGGCATGCGAATGTCGCTGACCACCACACCCGGCCAGTCACGTTCCAGTTGCCCGGACAGGCCCTTGGCTTCGGCCAGCGGCAGGATTTTCAGGCCGGCCAGATCGAGGGTCTGGCTCAAGGCCTGGCGCAGGTGGGGATCGTCGTCGATCAACACGACCTGAATGCGATTGTCGATGGTCATGCACTTCGGTCCTCGGACGGTTGCAGGCTCACACCGGGTGCGCCTGCGCGTAGCTTCAGGGTAATCAACGCGCCGCCCTCCTTGTGGTTGGCGAACGACAGTTCACCACCGAAGGCGCGCATCAGCGTCTCGCAAATGGCCAGGCCCAGGCCAAGCCCCTGAGTACGGGTCTTGGTGGTGTAGAAGGGCTCGCTGGCGCGACCAAGGGCTTCCATGCAAAAGCCGGGGCCGTTGTCGCGAATGTACAGGTGGACGCCATCGGCAGTGGTCTGGGCACTCAGCCAGAGTTTGCGTGGCGGACCTTTTTCCGTGAGGGCGTCGAGTGCATTCGCGAGCAGGTTGCCGAGCACTTGGCGCAGACGGGTTTCACCGGCTTCGACCCACAATGTCGCGGCAGGCAAGTCACGGATCAACTCGACTTCCATGCTGCGTCGACGCTTGGCCAGCAAGGCCAGGGCATCGTCCAGCGCCGGTTGCAAGGCCACGCTTTCCGGCGCGTGGCGGTCGCGACGGGCGAAGGCCCGCAGGTGAGCGATGATCGACGCCATGCGCCCGGTCAGTTCGCTGATCAACTTGAGGTTGCCGCGGGCATCTTCGGTGCGTTGATGGTCGAGCAACACTTCGGCGTTTTCCGCGTAGCTGCGGATGGCCGCCAGCGGTTGATTGAGCTCGTGGCTGATGCTCGCCGACATGGTGCCCAGCGCCGAGAGTTTGCCGGCCTGCACCAGGTCATCCTGGGCGCGCACCAGGTCTTGCTGAGCCTGCTCGCGTTCCAGCACTTCCTGTTTCAGGCGACGGTTGAGGCCTTCCAGATCGCTGGTTCGCTCGGCCACCCGACCTTCCAGTTCGCGCCGGGCCTTGGCTTCGAACGCGATACGTTCCAGGTAGTGGCGCCGGCGCTGCATCATCAGGCCGAGCAGCAGCATCAACACCAACAGCGTGGCGCCGCCGATGGCGACCACGGTGCGCACCGGGCGGTCGATCAGGGTGCGAGGGGCGAGGATGCTGACGTTCCAGCCGGTTTCTGCAATCGCTTGGGACTGGGTCAGCCAGGCGTTTGGATTGAGTTTCAACGGTCGCGGATCACGGGTTGGATAGGGCTGGATCGCGCTGATTGCCTTGCGCTCTTCTTCGCTCAGCGGTCGGGTCGCGCGAAAACGCCATTCCGGCCGCGACGTAAGGATCACCACGCCGTTGTGATCGGTCAGCAGCAGTTGTTCAGGGGTTTTGCCCCACAGGCTTTCGGTGTGGTCGAGGTCGACCTTGACCACCAGCACACCGGTGATTTTCTCGCCATTGCGCACCGCTGCGGCGAAGAAATAGCCGCGTTTGGCCGAGGTGGTGCCCAGCCCGAAGAAACGTCCCAGGCGCCCTGCCATCGCTTCGCTGAAGTACGGGCGGAAGGAGAAATTGCGCCCGACGAAACTGTCGTGCTTGTCCCAATTGGAGGCGGCCAGCGTCTTGCCCGTGGTGTCCATCAGGTACATGACTTCGGCGCCGGTCTGCGTGCTGATGTTTTTCAGCAGACGATTGGCATTGCCCTGGGTGACGCTATCGTCGGGAGCGCCGAGTACGGCGCGCAGGGCCGGCAGATCGCCGAGAATCTGTGGCAATACTTCGTAGCGGTGCAAAGTGCCCAGCAGGTTGGCGACGTACAGGTCGAGGGTCTGGCGATTTTGCCCGGCCAGTTCGCTGCGGTAGTAGCGCTCGGCCAGATGCTCGAGCGGCCACAGCAACGGCGCCAGGCACAATGCCAGCAGCGCCAGGCTGCGCCAGCGGGGTCTGCGGGGGAGGGTCGGAGTCATGAGCATCGAGCGCCTGTGGATATCGACGCATTATGCCTAGGCAAAGACGTCGGCGTCCTTGAAGAGTGTTGCATTCTGATCCCTGGGCGACAGTTGTGGTGCGCAGTCCAGTTGCCAATCGATGGCCAGGTCCGGGTCGTTCCAGCGGATGCTGTGTTCGGCGGCCGGGTTGTAATAGTCAGTGGTTTTGTAGAGGCACTCGGCAACCTCGCTCAACGCCACCAGGCCGTGAGCAAAACCTTCGGGAATCCACAGTTGGCGACGGTTTTCGGCGGACAGGCGCACCGCAATCCACTTGCCGAAGTGGGGCGAGCTGCGGCGGATGTCCACAGCCACGTCGAGCATTTCGCCAATGACCACGCGCACCAATTTGCCCTGAGTGTTTTGCAACTGGTAATGCAGGCCTCGAAGTACGCCTTTCTTCGAGCGGGAATGATTGTCCTGGACGAACGTTGGGGCCAGCCCCGTTGCTTGCTGAAAAGCGCGGGTGTTGAAGCTCTCGAAAAAAAAGCCGCGCTCATCGCCCATGACGGTGGGTTCAAGGATCAGCACACCGGGCAGGTCGGTGGTGACGGCTTTCATGGCTTTCTCCAGAAATGGGCTAATGCCCGACATTCTTGCGCAAGGGGCCGATCGAAGCGAGGGGTGGGGGTTGCGTATCGTCTTCGGCAGTGGCGATATAGGCGCCTAAAAACATTTCAGGGGTCGTTGTATGCCGCTCGCCACGTTGATTCATCGCGCCAGTTTGCCCAGCCCGCAAGTGTCTGCGGAGCAAGCGCTAGAGCTGTTGCAGGAGCATTACGGACTGAGCGGCAGATTGCAGGCCCTTGGCAGCCAGCAGGACCTCAACTACCGCGTCGATAGCGAGCAGGGCCGGTTTGTTCTGAAAATCTGTCGCGGAGACTACTCGGCACTGGAGTTACAGGCCCAGCATGCCGGGCTCAAACATTTGGCGCAGCACCCCGACGTGCATGTGCCACGAGTAATCGCGGCCAAAAACGGTGCGGATCTACTCTCGTTGAATGTCGCGGGCCAGGCGGTACATGTGCGCCTGCTGGACTACATCGAAGGCCAGTCGCTGACCCACCTCGAATACTTCAACTCCACGGTGGTGGCCGGTTTCGGTCGCTTGTGCGGCGAGATGGACCTGGCGCTGGCGGATTTCGACCATCCGGGGCTGGTGCGCACGCTGCAATGGGATGCGCGCCACGCGCAGGCCCTGATCACGCATTTGTTGCCGGTCATCCAGGACGAAAACCAGCGCCGGCTGATCGCCGAAGCCGCGGAACAGGCAGAACGCCGTCTGCAACCCCTGGAAGACAAGCTGCCGGTGCAAGCCATTCACATGGACATCACCGATGACAACGTGGTGTGGCAGCGTGATGCCCAGCGTCATTGGCAGTTGCAAGGCGTGATCGATTTCGGCGATCTGGTGCGCACCTGGCGCATCACTGACTTGTCGGTGACTTGCGCGGCGCTGTTGCATCACGGTGAAGGCGATCCGTTCTGCATACTGCCGGCGGTGCAGGCCTATCATGCGGTGAATCCGCTGACCCACGAGGAGTTGCTGGCGTTGTGGCCGCTGATCGTCGCCCGTGCCGCGGTATTGGTACTCAGCGGTGAACAGCAGGTCAGCATCGATCCGGGCAACACCTACAGCCGCGATAATTTGAGCCACGAGTGGGAGATTTTCCGCGTGGCGACTTCGGTGCCGCTGGCGCTGATGGAAGCGGCCATCCTGACGGCGGTTGGCCAGAACCTGCCGGACATTGGCAGTGAAGGTTTTGCGCCGTTGCTGCCAAGCCTGGTCGGGCGTGAATTTGCCTTGATTGACCTGGGCGTTCTCAGCCCGCACTTCGAAGCGGGGAACTGGGAACAAGCAGGCACCGATCAGCGATTGCTCGACGAAGCTGCCGCCGTCCACGGTCTGGCGGCCAGTCGGTACGGGCAATACCGGTTGTCCCGCACCCGTCCGGATTGCGCCGCCGAACCGGACACTTGTCCGTTGCACGTCGAGTTGCGGGTGCCTGCGGGCACGACGATCGAGGCACCCTTTGCCGGCGTGGTTCACCAGCCGTTGCCGGATGTGCTGCAACTCGACGGTCCACAACTGAGCGTGCGGCTCTGGGGTGTCACGCCGTCATTGCATGCAGGTGCGGCATTGGTCAAAGGCCAGGTGTTGGGCTCGGTCAGCGGACCGCTGATCGTGCAGTTGTGCCGAGGGTCTTCGTTCAGTGCGCCGTTGTTTTGCACGCCGTCGCGTGCGGCAGCGTGGCAGGCATTGTGTCCGTCACCGGCAGCATTGCTGGGCCTGGCCTGTGATGCGCAAATAGAGCTCGACTCGCAAACCCTGCTGGCCCGCCGCGACGCCAGTTTCGCCCGCACACAAAAACACTATTACGTCGACCCGCCGCGTATCGAGCGCGGCTGGCGCAATCACCTGATCGACATGCAGGGCCGTTCCTACCTCGACATGCTCAACAACGTCGCGGTGCTCGGCCACGGTCATCCACGCATGGCCGCGGTCGCCAGCCGTCAGTGGTCGCTGCTCAACACCAACTCGCGGTTCAACTATGCCGCGGTCGCGGAGTTTTCCGAGCGATTGCTGAAGCTGGCGCCGGATTCCATGGACCGCGTGTTCCTGGTGAACAGCGGCAGCGAGGCCAATGATCTGGCGATCCGTCTGGCATGGGCTTATAGCGGCGGTCGCGACATGCTCAGCGTGCTTGAGGCCTATCACGGCTGGACGGTGGGTGCTGACGCGGTGTCGACGTCGATTGCCGACAATCCCAAGGCCTTGAGCAGCCGTCCGGACTGGGTGCATCCGGTGACCGCCCCGAATACCTACCGCGGCGAGTTCCGTGGGCCGGACAGCGCGCCGGACTACGTGCGCAGCGTCGAACACAACCTGGCGAAAATCGCCGAACAGAAGCGCCAACTGGCCGGTTTCATTTGCGAGCCGGTGTATGGCAATGCCGGCGGTATCTCGCTACCGCCGGGTTACTTGAAGCAGGTTTACGCAATGGTTCGCGCCCAGGGCGGCGTGTGCATCGCCGACGAAGTGCAGGTCGGCTATGGACGCATGGGCCATTTCTTCTGGGGGTTCGAAGAGCAGGGCGTGGTGCCGGACATCATCACCATGGCCAAGGGCATGGGCAACGGCCAGCCCTTGGGCGCGGTGATCACTCGCCGGGAAATCGCCGAAGCGCTGGAGGCCGAGGGCTATTTCTTCTCATCGGCGGGCGGCAGTCCGGTCAGTTGCCAAGTTGGCATGGCGGTGCTGGATGTCATGGAGGAAGAAAAACTCTGGGAAAACGCCCAGGTCGTTGGCGGGTACTTCAAGGAACGCCTTGAAGCGCTGATCGATATTCATCCGTTGGTGGGTGCCGTGCATGGGTCCGGGTTTTATCTGGGGGTCGAGTTGATCCGCAACCGCGAGACCCTGGAGCCGGCCACCGAAGAAACCACGGCGCTGTGCGATCGCTTGCGTGAGCTGGGGATTTTCATGCAGCCGACCGGTGATTTCCTCAACGTCCTGAAGATCAAGCCGCCGATGGTGACTTCGCGCCAGAGCGTGGATTTCTTTGTCGACATGCTCTCGAAGGTGTTGTCGGAAGGCCTGTAAACACGGCCCCCTGTAGGAGCGAGCCTGCTCGCGATGAGGTTGTGACAGTCACAGAATTCGTGGCTGAAAAACCGCTATCGCGAGCAGGCTCGCTCCTACAGTTTTTGGGGTTTTAGTTCGATTGTTATCGAGTTTAAGTGGGTATTTTTAGACGCAAGGCATATTTATCGCTTTAAAAGCCGATTTTTATCGGATATAAAGTCGCCATTGCCAGGGCGTGGATCAACCATGCCCGAACGTCACGCACTTGCCCGGAGATGATCCATGAGCCGTATCGTTACCGTCGCCGCCACTCAGATGGCCTGTTCCTGGGACCTTGAAGGCAACATCGAAGTGGCTGAACGGCTGGTCCGTGAAGCCGCCGCCAAAGGTGCACAGATCATCCTGATCCAGGAACTGTTCGAGGCGCCGTACTTCTGCCAGAAGCCCAATCCGGATTACCTGCAACTGGCCACGACGGTGGAAGACAACGTCGCGATCAAGCATTTCCAGAAAGTCGCCAGGGAACTGCAAGTGGTGCTGCCGATCAGCTTCTACGAATTGGCCGGTCGCGCGCGTTTCAACAGCATTGCAATCATCGATGCCGACGGCAGCAACCTTGGGATTTATCGTAAAAGCCACATTCCGGACGGTCCCGGGTATCACGAGAAGTATTACTTCAACCCGGGTGATACCGGCTTCAAGGTGTGGAACACCCGCTACGCGAAAATCGGCGTGGGCATCTGCTGGGATCAGTGGTTCCCTGAAGCTGCGCGCAGCATGGCGTTGCAAGGTGCGGAAATCCTGTTCTACCCGACCGCCATCGGCAGCGAACCGCACGACAAGACCATTTCGTCCCGTGATCACTGGCAGCGTGTGCAACAGGGCCACGCCGGCGCCAACCTGATGCCGCTGATTGCCAGTAACCGCATTGGCAACGAGGAACAGGACGGCTACGACATCACGTTCTATGGCTCGTCGTTTATCGCCAACCAATTCGGCGAGAAGGTGCAAGAACTCAACGAGACCGAAGAGGGCGTACTGGTCCACAGTTTCGACCTCGACAAACTCGAACACACTCGCAGCGCCTGGGGTTCCTTCCGCGACCGCCGTCCGAACCTGTATGGTGCTATCAAAACCCTCGACGGATCCCTGGAGTCCTGACTGCCATGACCACTTTGAACAGCACCCCTCGCGCAGACGGCTTCTACATGCCGGCCGAGTGGGCACCGCAAACCCAGACCTGGATGGTCTGGCCCGAGCGCCCGGACAACTGGCGCCTGGGCGGCAAACCGGCGCAAGCCGCGCACGTCGCGGTAGCCAAGGCCATTGCCCGTTTCGAACCCGTGACCGTGGCGGTTTCCGCCGGCCAGTATGAAAACGCCCGCGCCCGCCTGGACGTGCCGAATATCCGCGTTGTCGAGATGTCCAGCGACGACGCCTGGGTCCGCGATACCGGCCCGACATTCGTCATCAACAACAACGGCGAAGTCCGTGGCGTGAACTGGGATTTCAACGCCTGGGGCGGTTTTGACGGTGGCCTGTATTCGCCATGGAATCGCGACTCGCAGGTGGGCGGCAAGATCCTCGAGATCGAGCGCAGCCCGCGCTATCGCACCGAAGGCTTTGTGCTCGAAGGTGGTTCGATCCACGTCGATGGCGAAGGCACGTTGATCACCACCGAAGAATGCCTGCTCAACCGCAATCGCAATCCGCACATGAACCGCGCGGAAATCGAAGCGGTGCTCAGTGCCAACCTGGCTGTGGATAAAATCATCTGGCTGCCGGACGGTCTGTTCAACGATGAAACCGACGGCCATGTGGATAACTTCTGCTGCTACGTGCGTCCTGGCGAAGTGCTGTTGGCCTGGACTGACGACCCGCAGGACCCTAACTACCCGCGCTGCCAGGCGGCGATGAAAGTGCTGCAAAGCAGCACCGACGCCAAGGGGCGCCCATTCACAGTGCACAAAATGCCGATTCCGGGTCCGCTGTACGCGACCGAGGAAGAATGTGCCGGTGTCGATCCGGTGGATGGCACCCAGGAGCGCAATCCGTCAGTACGTCTGGCCGGTTCCTACGTGAATTTTCTGATCGTCAACGGCGGCATCATCGCACCGAGTTTCGACGACCCGCTTGATGGTCCGGCAAAAGAGATTTTGCAGAACCTGTTCCCCCAGCACGAAGTGGTGATGGTGCCTGGCCGCGAACTGTTACTGGGAGGCGGCAATATCCACTGCCTTACCCAACAACAGCCAGCGCCGCACAAAGAGTGAGTGCAGTTGTAACAGCTTGAGTTCATTGCTAAATCGGCTCAGGCAAACGTTTTCGTTCTTTGCATCGCCCAAAGCCCGCAGCCACCAAGGACTGCGGGTTTTTTTGTATCCGCTGGTCGACCATCCAGCCACATTGGCATAGCTCTTGTATTGCACATGGGGCAAAACAGGGAGGGGAGAACTCAGTTGTTCTGTCATAAACCTTGGATAAGTTAGCCGCTCACAAACCGGGAGAGAGCGCTGAAATGAACGCCGAAGTGAATGTAGTGAGCGAGCGGGCAATGCATCCCCTGGCGGTAAACAGCGAATCGCTCCAGATTCTGGCGCATTGGTTCAAGTCCAATGGAACGCGTCCGATCAGTGAAACTGATCCGCGCCGGACGATGATCGAGCGCTACCCCGCTGGTTTGTTCAGCGAGGCGGAACTGGATGCGTTGTGGGATGTGATGGAAGGATAAAAAGAAAAACAACGGATTGATCAAAAAAAAAGCGCTGCCAGGATGGCAGCGTTTTTTTTTGCGCGAAGTTTAGCGATCACCATTGCTCTTGTCGTTTTAGAGATTTTAGTTACCGGTTATCACCCTATATCCCGCTGTGGCGCCCACTGAATCGTCGATTGTGGAGCGTCAAGTTTGACTGGGGAAATACAGTGCAATTGAATGTTTCTGCCGCGTAAAGGGCTTTCTTAGATGTTTTTCGCCTAATTCCAGACGATTCATGAAATTGACACATTGTGGAGACCGCAGCTACGATTCTGCCCAACGCCTGTGGCCAACCGCCATGCCTAAAAAAAATAAGAAAAAGGCCCGCCGCGAGAATTCGTGTGCGGGCCTTTTTGTTTGCGGAACGAAAAAAGAGCGCGATAGTGCCGTTTCAGCCGTTCGACACAGCGCGTTTCAACCCGTAATAAGGAAAACAAAATGTTGAACAAGCGAATCAGTTTGATCGCTCTGGGGATTTTGAGCGCTACACAGGCCATGGCTAACGACCAGGCCGAATCCAAGGGATTTGTCGAAGACAGCAGCCTCAAGGTGCTGCTGCGCAACGCCTACATGAACCGTGATTACAAGGATGGGCGAGCCGACAAAGCCGAGTGGGGCCAAGCGGCCATCGGTACCTTCTCTTCCGGCTTCACTCAGGGCACTGTCGGTGTGGGCGTGGATGCCTTTGGTCTGTACGCGCTGCGCCTGGACGGTGGCAAGGGCAAAAGCGGCGCTCAGGGCATCGATTTCTTTAAACAAGGTGACAGCGGCAACGCAGCGGACGATCTGTCCAAGGGCGGCGCGGCCGTCAAGTTCCGTCTGTCCAGCACCACACTGACCTATGGCGACCAGATGCCGGCCCTGCCGGTATTGAGCTACGACAACGTGCGTCTGCTGCCGGAAAGCTACACCGGTACTTTGATCACCTCCAAGGAGATCAAGGGCCTGGAGCTGAATGCCGGTCGCTTCACCGCTGAATCGCGCAAGAGCGCTGAAGGTCGTGACAGCGGCGGCTTGAAGTCGATCAACGTGTTGGGCGGCAGCTACCAGTTCACCGAACAATTCAAGGCGTCCCTGTACGCATCGGACGTCGAAGACGTGCTGAAGAAGCAGTACGTGAACGCCAACTACGTGTTCCCGCTCGCCAAGGATCAGTCCCTGACCCTGGACTTCAACGGCTACCGTACCAAGCTGGACGATTCCTACGTTCGCGACAACGGCGTCACCGGCGATGACAACAAGATCTGGAGCCTGGCAGCCACCTTCGCCACCGGTCCACACTCGTTCACGCTGGCGCACCAGCGCAGCACCGGAGACAGCAACCTGGGCTATGCCTACGGCGGCTACCAAAAAGAACAGAACCGCGTCGGCGACGGTGGCAATACCATCTACCTGGCGAACTCCTACTGGTCCGACTTCAACGCCGAAGACGAACGCAGCTGGCAACTGGGCTACGGTCTGGACTTCACGACCTTCGGTGTTCCAGGCCTGAGCTACAACTTCGCCTACGTGCGCGGTGACAACATCACCACCTCCACCAGCGAAGGCGGCACCGAGCGTGAAATCTTCAACCAGTTCAAATACGTCGTACAAAGCGGCCCGGCGAAAGACCTCAGCGTGAAACTGCGCAGTTCGATCCTGCGCGTGTCGCAGAAGTCGAGCGAGTACAACGTCAGCGGTAACGAAGTGCGTGTGTTTGTGGATTACCCGATCAATATTTTCTGATGATGGGTTGAGTTCTCCGGTAAAAAACCCGACTTGTTCGGGTTTTTTTTGCCCTCAAGAATCTTAAAAGCTGATTGGATGGCAATGCCCTGCAAGATTGTCGGAAGTCTCTGAGGAAAGACGAAGACTTGCCTGATTTCTCGTGAGCACTCAACTGGCTGAAATAGTGGTTGATGCCTAAAGAGAACATCGAATGAAGAAACCTGGAGTAAAGGAGGCTCCGGATCAGAAAAACTGGAGAGATCTAGGGTTGCTTGATTTACGGGACGTTTTTATTTGCCCGTTGCTTCACAGCGCGCGGGAGCTGCCGGGCGCAGCCGACTTTGGCACTGCTTTAGAGCAGGTCGCACAAGGTTTTGGATTGCAGGCAGGGTCTGAGACGGCGTTGATCGAAACGCCATATGTACCTGTGATGATTCGACGTGAGCATTTATTGCACATCGTGGAAAAACGTCCAAACGCTCGGGAGCGTTTTACTGAGTTCGCAGTGGATACCGTACGTAATCCTTTCGAAATCTGGCAAGTTTCCTACACCGATGGCTCCAGCCGTCTCGCATTTATTGGTACATACATTTCCAAGTATCAAATGCTGGTTGTGGTTCACATTGACCGGGGCAATGTGCTTTGGAACTTCATGAACTGCGATAAAAAGGCATTGAACAAGCACCGTCATGGTGAGCTGGTTCATCAGCGAAACTCAAGGCAAAAACAAAAAAAGCAGCCTGAGTAGGCTGCTTTTCCGGAGTACGCTGCTTGATATTGTGCTCCCTCAAGCAGGGGAGAAGAGGTCTCACCCGGGCGTTGGGTTCAGGTCATCAACGGGGTTCCTAACGCCGACTATTGCCACCTGAAAGCAGTCGGTTTCGCGCTCTTGTGCCGATTTTCTGTTGCCTGCGCAGTTGTTGTCAACCCGAGCAATAAGTCCCACGGAAGGATCGGGCTTTGATTCATTACACTAAGTCACTAATGATGTTCCCATCCCCATCTTTATCCCCTCCAGCTAACGCCATACATTGAGCTCCAACGCCTCTCCCATCATCCCGACGGGAAGGTCACTGGAGTTTCCCTCATGCCTTTCGTAAGCGTACGCATCACCCGCGATGGCGTTACCACTGAGCAGAAAGCTCAGGTGATTGCCGAGATCACTGAAACACTGGAGCGCGTGCTCAACAAACGCCCTGACCTGACCCATATCGTGATCGAGGAAGTCGATACCGATAACTGGGGCTACGCCGGGATCACCACCACTCAGTACCGCAAGCAGCTGGCGGAAGAGGGGCAGTCATGACGCCGTCGGTCACCATCGATTTCGTCTCCGATGTGGTGTGCCCATGGTGCGCTCTGGGCGCGACGGCGCTGGAGCAGGCGATCGAGAACGTAGCGGGTGAGGTGTCGGTCGAGCTGACTTACAAGCCTTTCGAGCTCAACCCGAGCATGCCACCCGAAGGCGAAAAAGCCGTCGAGCACTTGATGCGCAAGTACGGACGTACCGCTCAGGACGTCGCCAATGGCAAAGCGATGCAGATCGAGCGCGGCAATGCCATCGGCTTCAAGTTCGACCTGGAAAAACGTACGCACTTCTACAACACCTTCGACGCTCACCGCCTGCTGCTCTGGGCGCTGGAAGAAGGACGCCAGGTGGCACTGAAGAAGATCCTGTTGCGTGCCTACTTCAGCGAAGGCGCGAATCCGAGTGACCAGTCGACGCTGGTGCGCCTGGCAGGTGAAGCCGGGTTGGACGAGGAGCGCGCACGCCAGGTGTTGGCATCCGGCGAATTTGCTGCCCAGGTGCGTGAACTGGAGACGTTTTACCAACAGCACGGCATCAATTCGGTTCCTGCCATGGTGTTGAACGGTCGGCACCTGGTGTCCGGTTCGCAATCGGTCGAGTACTACGAACAGATGTTGAGACAAATGGCCAAGGCATCTGCCGAAGCCTGATTCATCAAATTTCAAACCCCACTTTAGTTAGAGGTATTTATCATGAGCAATTCGAAAAAAGTTGTCGTAATCACTGGCGCATCCCAAGGTCTGGGCGATGGCATGGTCAAGGCTTTCCGTGAACTCGGTTATCAAGTCGTCGCCACCTCGCGTTCGATCAAACCTTCGACCGATCCGGACATTCTCACCGTGGCCGGCGACATCGGCGAACCGCAAACCGCCCAGCGCGTAATCAGTGAAGCAGTCGCCCGTTTCGGCCGCGTCGACACCCTGGTCAACAACGCGGGCATCTTCGTCGCCAAGCCATTCACCGCGTACACCGCTGAAGACTACGCCAACGTGCTGTCGGTGAACCTCAACGGTTTCTTCTACATCACCCAGCTGGCCATCAACGAGATGGAGAAACAGGGTAGCGGCCACATCGTCAACATCACCACCAGCCTGGTGGACCACGCCATCGACGGCGTGCCATCGGTACTGGCATCGTTGACCAAAGGTGGCTTGAACGCCGCGACCAAATCCCTGGCCATCGAGTACGCAAAACGCGGTATCCGGGTAAACGCGGTCAGCCCTGGCATCATCAAGACCCCAATGCACGGCGAAGAAACCCACGCCGCCCTGGGCGCGCTGCACCCGGTCGGGCACATGGGCGAAATCGATGACATTTCCCAAGCCGTCGTGTACCTGGACAACGCCAAGTTCGTCACTGGCGAAATCCTCCACGTCGATGGCGGGCAGAGCGCGGGTCACTAAGCTCTGACTGGTAA
The DNA here is from genome assembly GCF_004307635.1 of Pseudomonas sp. Sample_22. Classification (NCBI taxonomy): domain Bacteria; kingdom Pseudomonadati; phylum Pseudomonadota; class Gammaproteobacteria; order Pseudomonadales; family Pseudomonadaceae; genus Pseudomonas; species Pseudomonas sp. Sample_22. The sequence goes on along the minus strand of NZ_RCNY01000047.1, from coordinate 12,060 downwards.
ACGCCAGAAACAACAAAGCCCTCGTATTGCTACGAGGGCTTTGTTTTGTATGGTGCCGGCACCAGGAATCGAACCCGGGACCTACTGATTACAAGTCAGTTGCTCTACCATCTGAGCTATACCGGCGTGTCAGGGCGACGATTATAGCGATTGGGCAGGTTCTGTAAACCCCTGAATTCTGACTATTTTTGCGCAAGCCTCTGTTGCTGATTTCTGACACGCCCGAGTCGTCATCGGGCCTTGAGAAACGTCGTATCTGACGGAGTTGGTAGACAGCCGCTGGTGCCGCTCAAATTCCCCTGTCCATGCCGGCTGATTCGCATTTCTCGAAGGCGAGTCAGCTTCTGCATATTCTGCCCATGCCGACCCAATTCTGGCAGTTATGTCCTTTTGATTGAATGCTTATGCACAACGGAATTTCAGATGCACGGGATTTGATGAGGATTTGTGGATTCGTTCTCATCTGTTCGCAAATGCCTGTTTTTCGGGTTTTTTATTGGGCTGTACGAAAACTGAACAGATTGGTTTCACCCCTGAAACAGCTGTAAATATTGGATCCACGATAATTTCATCAACAGAGTTATCCACAGGCTCTCGCGTTTTATGGGAGTTTGCCAGTAACAGTAGATTTCGGGGTGTGAGCGGGCTTTCGCAGAAGGTTCCGAGGCGAACCGAGTATCCCTGTTCAACAAGGAACAGCGCTCGATCCAGAACCAGCCACATTTCCAGGGGGCGTCGGAACAGCCCGCGCAGTAGCTCCAGATTGCGCACGTGCGCCAGTCGTTGCCAGCCAGCGGCTTCACGTGCCGACCAGTCTTGCGGGACGATTGTGGATAACTCTTTGAGTTCGGCCAAATGATGGCAGTAATCGGCGAAGGATTTGTCCAGCCAGGCGGTGGGCAGGGAGGGGGTTGGCAGATACTCGTCGATGCCCCGCAGTTCCCGTTGCAGCAGATCGAACCCCAGGCGTCGGGCCATGGACAGGTCGCGCTGACGTCGAACGCGAGCGCCAGCGGTGACGGTTTCGCTCATGGGCAGCGCGAGATCGTCGAGCGACAGTTGCAGGCCGCAGCGTTGGGCGGCAGAGGACATGGGGGCGTAATCAACCAGGCTTGTCCGGTTGTAACAGCAAGGAGCGATTGCGAGCTGCCTGCAGCCAGAGGCACTGGCCAGCCGAATCAAACGCACATGCAGATCACCGCAAGCGTGCAGGGCAACGGGTGTGTGCTCAGAGCCCAACATCGAGGCCGCAGTCACGTCGAGCACGTCTTGTTCAACATGCAACGCATGCAATTGATGCCGTTGACTGAGGGCCTGGCCGCTGGCAACCAGCGTCGGGTCATATTCCAGGCAGGTCAGCTGTTGGCCTGCTTGCAACAATCGGCGTCCAAGATGCCCTTTGCCCGAGCACCAATCCAGCCAATGCCCGGGAGCATCGGCGAATTGCAAGCGGCTGGCGAAGGCTTCGATTTGTTGCCACTTGCGTCCCGGTACGTCGACATTCAATCGATGACCCGCTGTGGCGAGAGTATGGGCGGGCAGTTCACCCACGGCACTGAGTGCAACAGACATTGCCGCCAATGATGCAAAGGGTTCCGGCGCGTTCAGAAGGGCTGGTTGGTTGTGAGCGTGTTCCGCATCTTCCAATGACCGCCCGCGTAGCCAGGCTGCCAGTTCCGGGTGGGACGTTTCCCACGGCAGCTGAAGATGTGTGAACGGTCGAGGCTTCCAAAGCGCCTGATGTTCTATCAGAAACGCATCCAGGCGCATGAAACGGGCGAGCAAGGCCTCGCCCGTCAATACTTGTGAATCAACGTCCCTGGCAGGCATCGACGCGCAACCAGCGCTCCAGCAGCTTGAAGCCGCGTACCAGCACATAAGCCATCAACAGGTAGAACATGCCGGCGGCAAAGAAGATCTCCACCGGCAAGTAGGTCCGGGCGATGATGGTTCGCGCCATGCCGGTCAGTTCGAGCAAGGTCACGGTGCTGGCCAGGGCGCTGGCCTTGAGCATCAGAATCACTTCGTTGCTGTAGGCCGGCAGGCCGATACGCGCCGCGCGCGGCAGGATGATGTAGATCAGCGCCTTGGTCTTGGACATGCCCAGCGCTCGCGCGGCTTCAATCTCGCCCGGTGGAATCGCCTGAATGGCGCCGCGCAGGATCTCGGCGATGTAGGCAGCGGTGTGCAAGGTCATGGTCGCGGTGGCGCACCAGAACGGATCGCGCAGGTACGGCCACATCGAGCTGTTTCGGATCACATCGAACTGCGCCAGGCCGTAGTAGACCAGGAACAATTGAACCAGTAGCGGCGTACCCCGGAAAAAGAAGATGTAACCGTAGGGAAACGCCCGCACCCACCACAAACGTGAAGAGCGGGCGATGCCCAGCGGAATCGCCAGCAGCAGGCCGGCGATCACTGCGATGGCCACCAGTTCCAGGGTCAGGGTAGCGCCTTGAGCCAGTTTCGGCAGCCACTTGATGATCACTTCCCAGTTCATTGGGTGCTCCTCGCGAAGCCGCGAGCGGCGCGTTTTTCCAGGAAGTACATGCCAGTCATGGCCAGAACGGTCAGGCCCAGATACATGAACGCGGCGACCATATAGAAGGTGAACGGTTGTTTGGAGACGGTCACGCCGATTTGCGCGTGACGCATGATTTCTTCCAGGCCGATCACCGAAACCAGCGCGGTGTCTTTCATCAGGATCATGAACAGGTTGCCCAGGCCGGGCAGGGCGATGCGCCACATCTGCGGCATGATCAACTTGGTGAAAATGCGCCACTTCGACAGGCCCAATGCCACGCCGGCTTCACGATGGCCTTTGGGGATGGCGAGGATCGCGCCGCGAAATACCTCGGTGGCGTAGGCACCGAAGCACAGGCCCAGCGCAATCACGCCGGCGGCGAAGGCGTTGAGTTCAAGGTCGGGGTTGCCGAAAAACTCACCCAGGGCACGCATCAAATTGACCGTGCCGAAGTAGATCAGCAACACCCAGAGCAATTCCGGGATGCCGCGAACCAGGGTCGAGTAAGTGCCGCCAAGCCATTGCAGAGGCTTGTACGGGGAAGTCTTGGCCAAGGCACCGAGCAGACCGAGCACCAGCCCAAGGCACAGGGCCGAGAGTGCCAGTTTCACAGTCATCAGCGCGCCAGCGGCGAGCGCCGGGCCGAATCCGTAGAGGTCGATAATCATGGATTTCTTTTCAAATCGCGGCAGGCAATGCCAAGAACCGGCGCCGTCATAAGGCGGCGTCGGTCCGGCAGGTCAGTATCAATAGATGCTGAACGGGAAGTACTTGTCGTTGATCTTCTTGTAGGTACCGTCAGCAACGATTTCTTTCAGCGCGACGTTGAGCTTCTCGCGGATCGGGTCGCCTTTACGTACGGCAATACCGATCTTGTCGCTTTCTTCTACCGGGTCACCCTTGAATTCATAGGATTTGCCGGCGTCGCTTTTCAGCCACTCGTAGTTGACGTATTTGTCGGCGAGGATGCCGTCCAGACGACCGGAAGTCAGGTCGAGGTAGGCGTTTTCCTGAGTGTCGTAGAGCTTGATGGTGATGTCGTCACCATAATTGTCTTCGAGGAAGGTGCCGGCGAGGGTTGCGCGTTGTGCGCCGATGATTTTGCCCTTCAGCGCAGCCTTGTCGGTTTTGAAATCGACGTTTTTCGGCGCGATGAATTGCAGTTTGTTGGAGTAGTACGGGTCGGTGAAGTCCACCGCTTGCTTGCGCTCGTCGGTGATCGACATCGAGGAGATCAGGAAGTCGAACTTCTTGGCGTTCAGGGCCGGAATGATGCCGTCCCAGTCGGAGGTGACAACGGTGCACTCGACTTTCATCTTGGCGCACAGGGCGTCGCCGATCTCTTTGTCGAAGCCGACGACATTGCCACTGGCATCTTTATTGTTGAACGGCGGGTAAGCCGCTTCGATGCCCATCTTCAGGGTTTCGGCCATGGCACCGGCGCTGAACGCGAGGGTGACGGCGGCAGCCAGGAAGACCTTTTTGAAGTTCTGCATGTGGGTAGCTCCGTTAGCGGTTGCTGGACATGAATTGTTTGCAGCGCGCCGAAAGCGGGTTTTCAAACACCTGCTGTGGCGATCCTTGCTCTTCTACCAGGCCCTGGTGGAGGAACACCACTTCGCTGGAGACCTGACGGGCGAAGCCCATTTCGTGGGTCACGAGCAGCATGGTGCGGCCTTCTTCGGCCAGTGCGCGGATGACATTAAGTACTTCCTGGACCATTTCCGGGTCAAGCGCGGAGGTCGGCTCGTCGAACAGGATGACTTTGGGTTGCATGGCCAGGGTGCGGGCGATGGCCGCGCGTTGTTGCTGGCCACCGGACAGTTGCGCCGGGTAGGCATGGCGCTTGTCGGCGATACCGACCTTGGCCAGCAGGGCTTCGGCCACTTCGATGGCTTCGGCCTTGCTCTGGCCGAGCACGCGGCGCGGGGCTTCGATGATGTTGTCGAGCACGCTCATGTGCGGCCACAGATTAAAGTTCTGAAACACAAAACCAATCTCGCTGCGCAGACGATTGATCTGATTGCCGTCGGCGGCCACCAGTTCGCCGTTTTTCGCGGCTTTGAGCTTGAGCTCTTCGCCGGCCACCAGGATCTGGCCCTGGTGCGGGTTTTCCAGCAGGTTGATGCAGCGCAGGAACGTGGACTTGCCGGAGCCGGAGGAGCCGAGGATCGAGATCACATCGCCGTCGCGAGCGGTCAGCGAGATACCTTTGAGCACCTCAAGCGAGCCGTAGCGTTTGTGCAAGTTGCGAATTTCAAGCGCGGGCGTGGCCTCAGCCATGTGCGTTCCTCATTATGTGTTTCGCTCCTGCTGTTGGTGGCCTTCCTGGCGAGGCGGCCAAGCTAGCATAGCGTTTCCAAGGCAGCCAACAGCGCTGGGGGCAGTAAACGGGTGGCATGTGGCAGGTTGTCGCATCGGCACAGCAGACTGTCGCCCCATCAACAACCGAACAGCCGTTTGAACCTGAGTTTCAATTCAAAAACCCAGCGGCTTTCACAAAAAGGGCGCGATGTTGCCAGCTTTGGCAGGGGGTGGGAAGCGCTAACCGGCCAAACGCACTTTTATTGTGCGCTGAGCGTTTTTGAAGTGTGTTTCTGTTGCCTTGATGCGTTCCTGAAAGTGGGTCGCAGGGTAACGTTCTGGCAAATTGCCATTAATCTCAATGACTTGCGAAGACTGTCCGGTCAGGATGAGATCGCCGGATTAGAAGGTTTTGAAATATTTTGGCGCAATTATTGCGTGCAGATTCCGGAACGCCCCGTTTGTTTCTTTTTACAAGAGAGAATTTTCGGGAGCTGCACGCATTCGCTTTTCCTTACAAAGGTAGTTTCAATGAGCAGTACCCAAAGCTCTAACGGCCTCGAACAGGGGCTTAAACCGCGTCACGTGACCATGCTGTCGATCGCCGGGGTTATCGGCGCCGGCCTGTTCGTGGGCTCGGGTCATGCTATCGCTGCTGCAGGCCCTGCCGTGCTGTTGGCCTATGCCGCCGCTGGCATGCTGGTGGTGTTGGTGATGCGCATGCTCGGTGAAATGGCTGTTGCCTCGCCGGACACTGGCTCCTTCTCGACTTATGCCGATCGGGCGATCGGTCACTGGGCCGGTTTCACCATCGGCTGGTTGTACTGGTGGTTCTGGGTTCTGGTGATCCCGCTGGAGGCCAACGCCGCTGCAACCATTTTGCATGCCTGGTTCCCGGGTGTGGACATCTGGGCCTTCGCTCTTGTGATCACCATGCTGCTGACCGTGACCAACCTGTTCAGTGTGAAGAACTATGGTGAGTTCGAGTTCTGGTTCGCCCTGATCAAAGTCCTGGCGATCATCGGCTTCATCATTCTCGGCGTAGCGGCAATCTTCGGCTTCTTGCCGAACAGCCAGGTCAGCGGCGTTTCGCACCTGTTCGATACCCAGGGTTTCCTGCCAAACGGCATGGGTGCGGTGTTGGGCGCGATCCTGACCACCATGTTCTCCTTCATGGGCACCGAGATCGTGACCATCGCGGCCGCGGAGTCGAAAAACCCTGGCAAGCAAATCTCCAAGGCCACCAATTCGGTGATCTGGCGGATCGGCTTGTTCTATCTGGTATCGATCTTCATCGTTGTGGCCCTGGTGCCATGGAACGACCCTGTACTGGCAAGCCTGGGCTCCTACCAGACCGTGCTTGAGCGCATGGGCATCCCGAACGCCAAGATGATCGTCGACATCGTGGTACTGGTTGCTGTGACCAGTTGCCTGAACTCGGCGCTCTACACCTCTTCGCGCATGTTGTTTTCCCTGGGCAAGCGCGGCGATGCACCAGCCGTTTCCACCCGCACCAACAAAAGCGGCACGCCTTACTGGGCGGTGATGTTGTCCACGGGCGCGGCATTCCTGGCCACGTTCGCCAACTACGTGGCACCGGCTGCGGTGTTCGAATTCCTGCTGGCCAGCTCCGGTGCCATTGCACTGCTGGTGTACCTGGTGATCGCGATCTCGCAACTGCGTATACGCAAGCAGCGCATGGCTCGCGGTGAAAAAATCGTCTTCAGCATGTGGCTGTTCCCGGGCCTGACCTACGCGGTGATCGTCTTCATCGTCGCGGCCCTGACCATCATGTTGTTCCAGGACGCCCACCGTGTGGAAATCCTCGCGACGGGCCTGCTCAGTGTTTTGGTAGTGGCTTCCGGTTTGCTGGTGGCTCGCCGTCGCAAGCTGCAGAAGGCGGGTGCGGTGGTACTCAACTGATTCGTAGCGCATGACGCAAAAAAACGGCCGCTGTCAGTGATGACAAGCGGCCGTTTTTTTTATGTCTTCATTAAATTCAACGGGGATGCACCCAGTCCTCTACGCGTAACCCAGGAACCCGTTCAAATTCCCGCAGGTTGTTCGTGACTACGATGAACCCACGTGAGCGCGCGTGGCCGGCGATCATTTGGTCGTATGGGCCGATGGGTGTTCCAGCCTTCGCCAGCTCGGATCGAATCATTCCGGTATGCGCGGCCGCTTCATTGTCGAAAGGCAGGACCTCAAGGCGGGCTGCCAAACCCTCGATGACGGTAAGGTTCTTTTCTGGTGCTGCTGACTTTTCGGCGCCGTAGATCAACTCCATGAGGGTGACAGCACTGATGCATAGCTGCCCGTCATGGCGGTTGAAGGCCTCTCTGACGATTTGCGGTTTGTTCTTGATGGTGAATATGCAGATGTTGGTGTCGAGCATGTATTTGATCATCAGAACGACTCGCGCTCCTGATCGGTGGGTTGGTCGCGATCAGGCATGAAGTCAGCACTCACGCTATCCCCGTCGAACCAGCTATCCCATGTTTCTTCGGCGGGGGTAATGAGGCGGGATCGGCCGATGGCGATTACGTTGACGCGTTTTACGTCGCTTGGCATGGCTACGGCTTTGGGAAGGCGAACGGCCTGGCTGCGATTGCTCATGAAAAGGGTGGTCTGTTCCATTTTTGCCTCCTCCGCCATTGTGGGGTGTACTCCAAAGAGTAGATTTTTTTGTGGATATGTCAATGGGATATACAAAGCGGGTGGTGAGTGAGGTCTCTGATCATTCTGACTGGCCGCTTCACAAAAAACGGCCGCTGTCAGTGGAGACAAGCGGCCGTTTTTTTTGCCGAAACCCGGTAGTTATTCGGCTTTTTCTTCCGATGCTTCCAGCGACCGGCTGTAGATGTCCAAGGCATCGCCGAAGTCGGTGATGAATTGCGGCTCGCTCAGCCAGGCCTGGGCGGTTTCGCGGTCCATGCCGTCGGCCCACATGCGGTAATCGATCAGCATGTCGGCGGCCAGGTGAGTCGCGGCCATGCCTTCGTCTTCGGCGTTTTCCATGTCCAGCAGTTCTGGATGGTCGATGATGATGAAGGCCAGGTTGGTCAGCAAAACCGAGAGCATTTCACTGCGGCTGATGGCTTCCGCATCGCGCATCTTGCTGAACATCGCCAAGGTGTATTCCGGGATCGGCTCGGCGAGGTGGCCGAGATCATCGTCCAGGTTCGCGGGTTTTCTGCCGACCATGCGGATTTGCTTGGCTTTGGCTTTTGCGCGCTTGGCGCGTTTCTGTTGCTTGTTCAGGGAGGCCATGGGAGCTCAGTTCGGTTTCTGTTGGGTTTGCGCGGCGATAGCATCGGAGGCTGCCACGTAGTCGGCCTGGAAGGCCGGCGATTCGATCCACGCCAAGGCGCCGGCTTCGTCGGTTTCGGTGGACCATTGGCGATACTCGATCAGCGCCGCCAGGATGAAGTCCATCGCGCCTTCTTCGCCTTCCTGTTCGTAGACCAGTTCCAGCAACGGGTCTTCGAGGAAAGCTACACACATGGCTTGCTGGCTGACTTTCTCGGCGTCGATCATTTTCTTGAACAGTTCAGTCAGGTCGACCGACTCGAAGTCGATACGGTCATCGTTCGGGTCCAGTTCGACCGGCGCGGCAGCGCGTTGGGTGCGGTTCTGCTTGGCCTTGGCCTTGGCGCGGGAGGCGCGTTTTTGCTGCTTGTTGGCGGAGGCCATGGAGGTTGTTCCGTATGCGTTAAGTAGGATTGCTGCGTGGCACCGTCCGCCCGGGTGTGTCGGGGGGCAGCTCGCCGTTTTGCAGCCACGACAATGCGATGGGCCATAGTGTGGCTTGGTATGCGCTGCGAAAAAAGGCGAAATGTCCAACTTCTGTTTCGCCGATGTCTTGCGGGGCGATGCGCAAGTGGGTGTTTGTGCTGCCGGTGAAGTAACCGAGCAGGCGCTCGATGGCCGGGATCGTGCCGTAGGGATCGTCGCAGATGCTGATGGCGAGGGTTTGCGCGGTCACGCCAGCAAAGGGCAGGCGACCGGCGGTTGCGTGGATGACGCTGCCGCTGAAGCGTTTTTCGTAACGTGCAGTGGAGAAGCTCCAGTCACGGACGACACCGGCAGGCGTGTCTTCCAGCCAGCCAAGGCGTTTGCCGGGAAAGTAACCGAAGATCATCGTCAGCAGTGGCATCAGCACATGCCATTTACCAAACATCCGCCAGCGATGGGCCGGTGCATAGTCGCGCCAGTAGGCGAACTGCGCACCGACCGTCACCAGGCGCCGGATCGCATTTCCGGAGGCCCCCAGTCCTGCTGCACAGCCTCCAAAGCTGTGGCCCACCACATCGATGGGCTGATTCGGAAACTCGCGCTTTGCGCGCCGTAGCATCGCCTCGAAATCCAGTGCACCCCAGTCAGTCCATGAAGCCTGAAACCCTTTTAGTGACGGCGGGCGTGATTCACCTATACCGCGGTAATCATAGGTGATCACATCCAGGCCATTGGCGAACAGGTAGTCGGCGAAGCGCGAGTAGTGCCGGCAGCGTACCGAGGTGGCCGCATTGATGATGACCACCGGGCGAGAGCTATCGGGGGCAGCGTGCCGCCAGGTGAAACCGCCGATGATGAATCCGTCTTCTGCGGGTTGCTCGAAGGGCTCGGCAACGGCGTCAGTTACCAATGGCAGCTCGATTTGAACGGGGGCCAGAGGGGGCATGTCCTGCAAATTCATGGGCGCTGGACCTTTGCGGGGAGATGCCAACGATAGTCTTCAAGCTGCGGATGAACAATCCATGAGAGCCATCACGGTGTCTGATCGAGTCGCTCGTCAAGTCGTGCGCGCTCTCGATCAAGCTCTGCACGCAGTTCTTCCTCGCTCGGCAATATCAACTGGTACTTGCTGGCAAAAAGTTGTTCGTGACCTTCCAGAACCGAATAACGAACCACCGATTCATCTTTCTGCGCACATAAGATGATGCCGACGGTGGGACCATCTTCTGCTCCACGTTTGAGGTCGTCGTACATGCGTACATACATGTCCATCTGGCCGACATCCTGGTGTGTGAGCTCGCCCCGCTTGATATCGAATATGACAAAGCATTTGAGCAGGTAGTTGTAGAACACCAGGTCGATGAAGAAGTCCTTGCTGTCAGTGCTGATGCGTTGCTGGCGGGCGATGAAGGCGAAACCTTTGCCCAGCTCCAACAGGAAACCTTGCAGTTGTTCTATTAGTGCCTGTTCGATTTCGCTTTCCTGAAGCTTGCCGGCATGGGGCAGGCCAAGAAACTCCAGCACCACCGGGTCACGAATGAACTCCCGAGGGCTGGCCTTCATTTGCTGAATATGGGTGGCTGCCTCCAGCATCACGGGGGCGCGATCGCGGCTTGCAAGCAGGCGCTCGTAGTAAAGTGTGTTTATCTGGCGTTCCAGTGCTCGACTTGACCAGTTTTGAGTGGCGGACTCGTTCATGTACCACAGTCGGGCGCTTTCGCTGTCGACTCTCAATAGTCGCCGGTAATGAGTCCAGCTCAATTCGGAACGCACTGCGTTCCAAATTGGGAATGTTTGATAAAAATCCCGCATATATCGCAGGTTGCGCTCGTCAAAACCTTTTCCATAATCGGTGGTAAGAGCGTGAGCCAATGTAGCAAGCAAGCGCTTGCCATAACCTGCCCGCCGAGCACCCTCCTGCTCGAATTCGACAATATGCCGACCAATCTGCCAACAGGTTTGCACTTGAATGGTGTCGACGGCCCGCAGCACCTTCTGGCGCGCCTGGCGTATCAGTTCGCCAAGATTGCCGACAAGCGAAGCGAGTTGCGGGTCTTTTGTGTCTTCGGTTCTGAGGTCGTTCATGAGGTCTTCTGCGGCTGATTGATCAGGCAAAAGAGGATGGCAAGAGAGCTTGGGTCGAAGATGCAGGGCACGGCTGAGATATCGGAAGGAATCGCCGGGGCCGCAAGCAGGATCGATCTGACGGAAGAGCAAGCCTGCTGAGCAAATCACGTAGTACGTTTCGTAGTCAGCACAAGTACCAATCGATCTAAAACATCACCAATGTGCGGGAGATCAAAATTCAGGTAACGATTGGGCTTTTCAGAGCCCGGGAGTCGTCATCATGAAAATCCTCCATTCATTCATGTTGCCCCTCGCCGCCATCGGCATGCTGCTGTTTCCTGCAATGGCGCCCGCCGCAAGTCTTGAGCCCGTCGACAGCTCCGGCGTTCAGGTTCAGCGGCAGGAACAAAATGGCATCACCTATCTGTCCGGTGGGATTGGCGAGGATGAGGCAAAGGCTATCCAGCAAACGACTGGCTATAACCTGCACATGACCTTCGCGATCGGGGCGGAGAACAAATACATTCCCGATGTGGATGTGGTCATAGAGAAGGCCCAGGGGCAAACCGTACTGACACTGCACGACGCCGGACCACTGGTGTATGTGCAATTGCCAGCCGGGAAGTACAACGTCATCGCCACACGCAACGGCGAGGTGCGACGTGATGTTGCGGATGTCGGCAGCGGTGCCGCTCGTAACCTGGTCTTCCATTGGAATGGCGAGAGCTAGTGCGGTATTGCGAACAAAAAATTGATAGGCGCGGGAGGGGAGGGGCGCCTTGCCTTTCGATGCTCCGGGATTGAGCCTCATCAAACCGCAGGCATAAAAAAACCCTGAATCTTGCGATTCAGGGTTTTCGGTATTTGGTGCCCAGAGACGGAATCGAACCGCCGACACGGGGATTTTCAATCCCCTGCTCTACCGACTGAGCTATCTGGGCAACGGGGCGCATTAAAAGGGTTTTTCGGATTTACGTCAACGACTTTTTTAAAATTTCTTAAATTAATTCCGTCGCTTACGAAATTCGTGGGTTATTCGGCCGGCGGCACGTAGCCTTCGGCCTTGGCGTATTCCTCGCCGGAAAAGAACTTGTCCATCTCGCCCTGCAGATATTTGCGGTCTTCGGCGTTCATCATGTTCAGGCGTTTTTCGTTGATCAGCAGGGTCTGGTGTTTTTGCCAGTCGGCCCAGGCCTTGGCCGAGACGTGGTCAAAAATGTCCTGGCCTTTGGCGCCCGGGAACGGGGCGCGTTCCAGGCCTGGCAGTTCTTCTTTGTACTTGCGGCACATGATGGTGCGGGTCATGACGACTCTCCTGCGTTCAATACGGCGGCCGCGCGTTCGAGCAAGGTTTTGACCGGGGCGGCAAGGCCCAGGCGCGGCGGGGTGGCGAGGTTATACCAGAGCCAGTCGGCCTCGGCCACGTGATG
>NZ_RCNY01000094.1:0-148256 GCF_004307635.1 Pseudomonas sp. Sample_22 | reverse complement strand
TGATCGGGATTTTCGACCAATGAAGATCCTCTGTAGGAGCAAAGCTTGCTCGCGATAGCGGTGGATCAGTCAACACACCTGTTGAATGAGAAGCCGCCATCGCGAGCAGGCTCACTCCTACAATTGGCTTGGGTAGGTTGGTTGACAGGCCGCCATCGCTGGCAAGCCAGCTCCCACAGAGGATCCCGGTGTGATCGGGATTTTCGACCAATGAAGATCCTCTGTAGGAGCAAAGCTTGCTCGCGAAGGCGATCTCAAGGACGCCATCGCCGGCAAGCCGTGCTCCTACAGGTGATGGAGTGCAACTGGCAGAGATTGGTCGGCTGTCAGGCCGCAATCGCTGGCAAGCCAGCTCCCACAGGAAACCAGGTTCACCCGCAATAACAAGGCCCGAAGGCCGCCTCGATTTACTCGTCCGAACCCTCACCTTCAGGCGTCACCTTGTTCTGGGTCAGATAGCGCTCAAGCGTCTCATTTTGCGGCGGTGCGGAGTTGTCCCCCGCCACCTGCCACATCTTGCGTTCGATCCCCTGTGCCAGCAAATGCCCCACCGCCGCTTCAATCGCCGACAGCACACACAACTGTGCCGGTTCGTTGGTGGTGTAGCCGACCTCGGCCTCGAGCAGTTTCTTGAACTCGATGAACTTGAACACGCCGGCGCTGCGCCCAACGGAGTAGATCGTCTTGCTGGTCATCACATTGGCCAGCACCTGCCCGCTGCGCACGTCCACCGCCCGCAGATTCACCGTGACCTGGTCGACCCGATACTCTCGGGAAATATCGATGCCCAGGTAGCGTGCCCCTTCCCCGCCGCTCTTCACGTTGGTGTCGTAGGCGATGATCCCGCCTTCAAGCATCATGTTCGCCGCTTGCAGCGGTGGCAGTTCAGCCTGGATGTTTACCGGCGTGTTCGGTTTTTTCTGCGATGCGCGGATGATCTTGCGCTCGGTCAACAGGTTCTGCAGCCCTTCTCGTTCCAGCACCACGAACCAGCCGCTGGCCTGCATGGCGTCCATCAACATGCTCGCCGCCCCCTGGGTGACGCTGGTGGAGAACGAGCTGGCCGGGGTCGGTTTGTATTGTCCGGTCTGGTCACGGAAACCATACACAACCGCCATCAACCGGCCTTTGGGTCGCGGCATGTTGATCAAATCGTAATAGGTCGACGCCCGGGGTGTCAGGGTCGGCGTTTCGGTGTCCTGCTCAGCGCCAATCGGCTCGCGCAGGCTGCAGCCTTGAAGTGCTGCCAACAGCATCCCTAGCAAAATCAACTTTTTCATGTCCGTTGCTCCCCGTCAGCCCAAATGCCCGTCAAGGGGCGAGGCCATTAACCTTGATTTCCGACACTTCACCGGTCGCTCGATCCGTTACTTCAATCGTCAGTTGCCCCGAGTCGTCGAGGACGTTGACGATAAAAGCGTCTGTGGACAGGCTCCCCGTATTGCCAGTGGAGATGTTGTCCAGCAATTGCCCCAGCAACCGCGATTGCAACTGGCTGCTGAAGCGTTCCAGGGCCGAGGTGCCGGTCAGGGCAGCGCGGTCCTTCAAGTCAGGGTCGTCATAATCGTTTTGCGCCTGGGCGTTGTTGAGCAGCCAGGTGCCGTTCAGCGGGTTGCCGCCAAACGATGGATTGATCGGTGTGTAGACCAACTCCGTGGCCTGGACCAGGCCGCAACCGCCGAGGCCGAGCAAGCACAAGCCACTGCGCTGCAAGAACGTTTTCATTTTCATAGTTCGTCCCTCTCAAGGTCCGTGGTGTCCTGCAACAAGGTTTCCAGCTTGCGCTGGACAATCTGCCCGCGTACCCAGTCGGCGGCGGCATAGGCCTCGTCCTTGAGCTCGACGGTGTTCGGCGGCAGGAAACGCCGATAAACCAAACGCTGTTGAAATTCCACGGTCACCAGGCTGCCCCAGCGAGCCGAAGGTCGTTCGCGAACCACCAGGTTGAAATCCATCGGGCTGGTGGCGCGCAGGCGTTCACTGAACGAATAGTAAAAGTCGTGGCCGATGTGCGAGATCGTGTCGTCGATGATGAAACCGAGCATTTCGTCCTCTTCGCCAGCCGAGGCGGCAGAGGTGCTCAACACCAGGATCAAGGCCAGGCAGAGTCTGTTCATGGCTGCAACGCCTGTGGCTGTTGCGACTGGCCCTTGGCCGGGCCGGATGTGCCATCGAGGAAGGATTTCTCGGCCACGAATTGCCAGTCCTTGTAACTGGCCATGCCGTTGAAATCCGACCATTGACTGGGAAAGTCCGCCTGTTTGAGCGGTTTGTCCGTGGACGGGCTGCTGATGCCAGTGATGCGTCCGTCGAAACCGCGCATCAGGAACCATTCGCCGCCGCCGATCGGGTCCGGGTACAGCTGGCGGATGTGGTGTTTGGCATTGGGAAAACGCTCGTCCTGCAGCAGGTCGGCGAGTTCCTTCGGGTACTGTGCCAGGCCAGGCGAACTGCGGTAATAGCTGCGCAGCGCCTGGGCGTACTGGGTGCCGACCCACAGCAACTGGCGCTCGCGATCACGCCGCGAAGCGGTGGACCACAACTCGCCGGCACTGGCCAGGCCCATGCCCATCACCATGATCAGAAACAGCACCCCCAGGTAGGTGAAACCGTCCTCTGCCGCAGGCTTACCACTCGGAATAAAGGCTGCCATCACGCGCCCTCCCTGTGGCACCACTTTTGATATCGGCAACCCCGCCGGCCACGCCGTCCGGGGGGGCAACCATGACCCAGGCGTCTTTGCGCTCGACAATCGGGTCCATCGGCGAGTTGCGCAGATAACGCTGCTCGACCAGTTGTTCGATGGAATCCGGATAACGCCCGGTGTCGCCGTAGTAGTGATCCAGCGCCTCGCGCATGGCCGACAGGCTCTGGCGCAAAGTGGTCTCTTTCGAGGCCTCCAGGCTGTTGAAATAGCGCGGCAAGGCGATGGTCATCAGCGTCGCGATGATTGCCATGACCACCATCAGTTCCAGTAGGGTAAAGCCCTTTTGCCGGCGCATATGTTCACCACTCCCGGTACGCGATGCCGTTGAGGCCTTTGCCGCGGGCCTTGGAGTAGACGTCAAAGACGTCCTGCCCGTCCCGCGGGTTTTCAGCGGTGCTGTCGTAGGAGCGCAAGCCCCAGCCGCCTTCGTCGTCACGCTTGACCGGCGCCAGAGGGTCGTGGGGCACGCGCCGCAGGAAATAGAACTTGGCCCCTTTGGCGCTGCGCACATCCCGCACGCCTTCAACCAGCACTTGCAGGTTCGGCGGGTAGCCGTTGCTGTTCAGCGATTTCTCGATGTAGCCGGCATCGAATGCACGCTTGTAGGCATCGATGGCGTCGCGGATCTGGTACAGGGCGGTACGCAGTTCCTGCTCTTTGCCCCGGCGCACCACGGTCTCGGTCAGCGGTGCGGCCATGCCGGCCAGCAGGCCGATCAGGGACAGCGTCACCACGACTTCGATCAGGGTAAAACCGCGTTGCGAGGCGTTCATGATCAAGGCTTCCCGACGGTAACGGTGGTGGCGATCGGTGCGCTCATGCCTTGGGTGCGAACCTCTTCGACTCCGACCTTCGAACGATCCGGCGCCTGGATGTGCATGCTGGTTTCAGTGCCGGTAGGGAATTCCATGTCCGACGGGCTCTGGTACGGCAGGTTGCGCACGATCCGCGGGGTGATCGACAGCACCAGTTCAGATTTACTGACGTCATCCTTGTTGCTGCCGAACAGCCGGCCCAGGCCAGGAATGTCACCCAGGCCCGGGATCTTGTTGCCGGTGCTGCCATGGTCGTTGCGCATCAGGCCAGCAAGGATCTGGGTTTCGCCGTCATGCAGGCGCAGCGTGGTCTGCGCGTTACGGGTATCGACCTGCACCGGAATCGTGCCTTGGCGGGTCGGCTCCAGAGGTGTGGCGTTACTGACTTCCAGGGCGACCTTGATCGCCACTTCGTTGTTCAGGTGCACGGTCGGCTGCACTTCCAGTTTCAAACCGACATCGAGGTAAGTCACGCTTTCGGTGATCACCGGTCCCTGAGTCGACGGCACCGACGTGGCGCTGATGATTGGTACGCGCTGACCAATGTGGATGCGCGCCTGCTCGCGGTTACTCACCCGGATGACCGGGCTGGCCAGGGTGTTGATGTCCTTGTCCTGGGCATTGATCTTGGCCTGTGGCGACGGCGAGATCGTGATGCGGCTGGAGTTGATGCCCTTGAGTTGATCGAGAATGGTCACCGCCGAGCCATCGCTGTTGACCACGCCGAAGGTGTTCGGCCATTGAAGGCCAAGGTCGAGGATGCGCTGGGTGGCGACTTCCATCACTTCCACTTCCAGCACCACTTCGGGGTTCGACTGATCCTGGGATTGCAGGAGTTTCTCAGCCATGCGAATCGCGTCGCCGCTGTCGCGCATGGTCAGGGTGTTGAGGCGCTCATCGACGAACACGTCGCGGGTCTTGAGCATGGTCTTGATCATGTTCAGCGCGGTGTTGGCATCGATGCTGGTCAGGTAGAAGGTGCGCATCACCAGCTCTTGGTAATCCTTGAGCTTCTGCGGTGAGTCGGGGTAGATCAGCAGGGTGTTTTCGTTCACCACTTTCTGATGCAGCTGGTTCTGTTGCAGCAGCAGTTCCACCGCATCTTCGATACGCACGTCGCGCACGAAAATCGTCGCTTTCATGTCCGGGCGCAGGTCTTTGTCGAAGATGAAATTCAAACCGGCCACCTGGGACAGCACTTCGAAAATGGTCTTCAGGTTGGCGTCGCGAAATTCCAGGGTCACCGGTTTGTCGAGGCGAGTACGCAGTTGCGGATAAGGAATCACGTTGCGGCTCTGCACCAGGCGGATATTGCCTTGCAGCTCCAGCGCGCCTTCATTGTTCGGGTCCAGTTCGAGGATCTGCCGCACCTGGCGCTCGGACCCGTACACGTCGCCCCGGCGCAGGTCGCCGCGGGCCAGTTCGAGCTTTTCATCGAGGCTGCGCATGTGTTCGAGCTGACGCAGGGCGTCCTGGGCGCGACGGTTGTTCGGCTCGATGGTCAACACTCGGCCGTAACCCATGCGTGCCGAAGCGAAATCACGTTGCGTACGGTCCATGTCGGCCTGGGTCAACAACGCGGTGATCGCGCGGGCTCGGGCACTGTTGAGCGCAATGTGCAGTTCGGTGTCGCGAGGGTTTTCGCGCAACCCTTCCTCGATCCGTGCCAGGCCGGCTTCGTACTGCCCCTGTTCGATCAGGTCAGTGGCTTCCTCCTTGGCAACCTGCGCCGAACTGCACGCGGCCAGCCCTGCACAGAGGCAAAGGCTCATCAGCAAACGGGATTTGTTCATTGCGCGCTCCCCACAGACAAAGTCTGGGACAAATGCAGAGGCAAATAGACCAGGCTCAGTTCCAGATCGGAAATCCCCTCGATCTTCCATGTGTCGTCGATCACATCCCCCTTGCGCACGACGTAGATTTTTTCGCCGTTCTGCAAAAACACTTGCAGGTCAGTGCGATCATCCATCCGGCCAATGAACTGGAAAGGCATCGGCGGTGCAGTGGGGGCCTGCACGACCGGAGCAACGGTGACGGGTTTTTCGGTGACACTGGCCAGTGATGGAGCAGCCTTCCAGCTGCGGGCGGCAAACAGGTCGCCGGCCGGGCTCAGGTCCTTGATCGGCGCAGGCGCGGCGGAGGCTTTTGCCGTAGACGACGCCTTGCCTTTGGCAGGTGTGGCAACAGCGGCGACTTCCACGTCACTGTCGTCAGCCTGCTTGAAATACTCGGGCAACCAGGTCAGTGCCGCGGCGACACCGAGAAAGGCCACCCAACCCACCACGCGCTTGTTGTTCATCATGACCTCGACAGGTAAAGGGTCATGCGGATCCGACCAGTGAGGTCGGTGTCGGCGATCTTCTTGCGCTGGAACTCCACGTCTTCGATGACCACCGCCGGCAACTGCCCCAGCAAGGCGTGCAGGAAGCGCCGCAATTGCGGGTAGCTGCCACGCACCGGCAGCAGAATCTGATAGCGCGCCAGGTGGGTTTTCGGATCGATGCCCAGCGAGTATTCGCCACGGGCCAGGGTGATGCGTTCCACGGTGGCCAACGCGTAGATCTTGTCGATGGCGACGGTAGCCTGCGGCTGGGAGGGCAACTTGCTGCGGAAATCATCGAGCTGACGCTGCGGCACCACCGGCGCGGCCACGCTGCCCTCCTCGACCTTGGCCAGATATTCACTGGCTTCCCGGGTCTGCTGGCTCAGGTGCTGCAGTGACTGCCAGTCCGGCAGCAAACCGGCCAGGCCCCAGGTCAGTGCCACCACCAGCAAGCCAAGTCCCGCCAGGCCCGGCGCGCCCAGGCTTTGCAGGTATTCGTGGACGATCAATCTAGGGATTTGCATCGCCAATCTCCCAGGTAGCCGACAGGTTGAATTGCACCGGGTGCTCCGGCACGTTGGCGACGATTTCGTGGCTGAGCAGCGACACATCGGACAGCTCGTCGCTGGCTTCGAGGCGGCGGTGGAAGTCGAGCATCGCGTCCAGGTCCCGCGCCTCGGCGCTGATCCTGACCTGGCCTTTGCGGGCGTCCGGGGTCAGGGTCAGCAAGGCGATGTTGTCGCGGGGCATCGATTCGAGCGTGGCGAACAGGCGTTCCCATGGGCGGCGCAATTGCTGCGAAACCTTGCGCATCTCGGCCAGGTTTTGCGCCTGTTCGCGGGTTTCGGCCGGGGTCAGGCTGACCTTGCCGCCGGTGTCGCCGGTGAGCACACGTTGTGCGGTTTGCAAATGACCCTGCTGTTGCTCGGCCTCCCCGCTCAGGTGTTGCTGAATCAGTATGCAGCTCAGCGCCAGCACCACGCCCCCGGCCAGCAGGCTCCAGCCCAGAAGGCTCGAACGGCGGCGCGGTTGAAAGTCGAGCATCAGCGGGCGCATGTCAGGCCACCGCCCGGGACATGACGTACAGGCAATCGCGTACGGCAGTCCGGTCCTCTTCAAGGGTGCGCAAGTGCACACCGGGCACGTCGGGATGCGAGTCGATGCGAGCCGGTGCGTGCAGGTAGACATTCAGTGGCCGTTCGCTGGCGCAGGCCTGCAATTGGCTTTCGCGGCCAATCAGCGCGGTCAGTGCCGCATCGCTGTCGCTGCTGCCCACCGAACGCACCGCCGTCCAGCGACCTTCGCGGGCCAGCAGCATCACGCTGCGCACCGGCTCGGCGACGACAAACAGGAAGTCGCCGGCATCGAAGCTCTTATCGAAGCGGTTGAACGCCGCCATCAGGTATGGCTGTACCGAGCGCAGACGCAGACCGCGGCCACTGGCCAGCGTCCGCAGGCGCTCCAGCAAGTCTTGTGGCAGCGCGGTTGCGATGCGGTCGTAGCCGGCCGGTTCCGCCGAGAGCACCAGGCTCCAGGGCTGGCTCGGCGCGCCATAGAGGTCTTCGAAACACAGCTGGGCAAATCCGCGCAGCTCATCGGGGCTGCTGATCTGCTCGCTCCAGGGCACCAGGCAAAAACGGCTGAAGTGCCCGGAAACCACCACGGCCAACTCCGCACCGGCACGGGTGTGTTCACCCAGCAGACGGTCGAGGGTTTCCAGGGCCACGGCCCAGGCAAGGAAACCTTCATCGATGTAGCCAATGCTGCCAAGCCACAGGGTTTCATTGCCCCGCCGCTGGCCGAGGCCGACACCACTGGCGCCGAGCACGGCGACATAACGCTCACGAGATAAAAGTGACACGATTGATCTCCTCGAGCGTGGTTCGGCCTTGTTGCACCAGTTCCAGGGCTGACTCGCGCAACAGGCGCAAGCCACGTTTGCAGGCATGCGCCTTGATTTTCGCAATGGGTTGGCGCTCGACGATCATCTGCCGCAGTTCGTCGTCCAGGTGCAGCAGTTCGGCAATTGCACTACGCCCGCGGTAACCGGTGCCGCGGCAGTGACCGCAACCCTTGCCGTGGACGAACTGGTAGTGAGCGACCTGCTGTGGATCGAGACCCGAGGTCTCCAGCTCTTCTTCGCTCGGCACATACGCGCTGCTGCAACTGGTGCAGACCAGGCGAATCAAGCGCTGGGCCAACACCGCATTGAGGGCACTGACGAGGCTGTAGGGATCGATTTCCATTTGGGTGAAACGACCGATCACGTCGAATACGTTGTTGGCGTGAATGGTGGTGAACACCAGGTGCCCGGTGAGTGCCGATTGCACGGCGATCTGCGCGGTATCCGGGTCGCGGATTTCACCGACCATGATCTTGTCCGGGTCGTGACGCAGGATCGAGCGCAGGCCGCGGGCGAAGGTCAGGCCTTTCTTTTCGTTGACCGGAATTTGCAGCACGCCCGGCAGTTGGTACTCGACCGGGTCTTCGATGGTGATGATCTTGTCCACGCCGTGGTTGATCTCGGTGATCATCGCGTACAGCGTGGTGGTCTTGCCGCTGCCGGTGGGGCCGGTGACCAGCACCATGCCGTAGGGCTCGGCGGCGAGGCGGCGCAGTTGGCGCAGGGTTTCTTCTTCGAAGCCCAAGGCTTGCAGCTGCACGCCGCAGACTTTGTCGGCCAGATCCTGTTTGTCGAGCACCCGCAGCACGGCGTCTTCACCGAAAATGCTGGGCATGATCGACACCCGAAAGTCGATCTGCCGGCCACTGATGCCAATCTTGAAGCGACCGTCCTGGGGCACGCGTTTTTCACCGATGTCCAGCTCGGCCATGACCTTGACCCGGGAGATCACCTGTTCGGCAAACTCATTGCCCTGGATTTTGCTGATGTTGTTCAACACGCCGTCGATGCGGTACTTGATCACCAGACCGCTGCCGGTGGTGCCCAGGTGGATATCGCTGGCGTGCATTTTCAGCGCGTCGTACAGGGTCGAGTTGACCAGCTTGACCACCACACTGGAGTCTTCGCTGATGCTGGTCAGGGACAGGCTTTGCAGGTTATCGATTTCGGCGCCGGTGTCGCTCTGGGCGTTGAGCGATTCCACCGCGTGGAAACTCTCCTCGTGGCGCGCCAGGTAGGCTTTCAGGTCATCGGCATGCACCAGGTACAGAGCCGCGCCATGCAGGCAGTCGTCGATCCAGGCCAGGCGCGCGCTGTCGAACGGGTCGGCAAACACGCCGATGACTGCGTCGTCGTAATGCAGCAGGGTGAATTCGCGCTTGAGGCATTGAGCCAGGGTGACCCGGTCGAACACCGGCTTGGATTGAAACAGGCTGTCGGTGTCGAGCACCGGATAATGCAAGGTGGCGCCGAGGCATTGGATGAAAGGCATCGGGGCCAGTTCGGACAGTTGCCCAAGGGCATCGAGCATGCGTTCGCCGGAAGCGGCAGCCAGAACACGCGCCTGGGCCAATTGCTCACTGGTAAACCGGGTCGGTACACAGTCCAGCGGCGCAGCATCGACGACAAGTGATAGACGGTCCATGGCTTGCTCTCCAACGCCCGGGGCTTTGAGCCCTGTCGGCGCGGCGAGCATTTTCGGCGGGGGCCGGAACGTCTTGTCGCGCCACTACTCCCCGGTGAGCAATTGTTCGTCGTCTGGCGCTGTGGCGGCCGAGGAACTTCGTCGGCGATCAGCTAGCACCCAACTACCGTCGTACAACTGCAGCGGGAAACTTTCGGTCCTGCTCTGGCGTCGTTCGACGAATCCTTCGGAAGCGCTCGTACCTGCTCTGGGTTCTCGCCCCCTGCCTAGAAGATCCAGCACTGCCCGGGCCAATTCCGCCAACGGAAAGGGTTTGAACAGGATGTGGCTGACTCCCAGTTGCCGGGCCCGTTCGCAAACTTCTGCGGTGGGGTGCCCTGTGATCAGCACAAAATGACACTTCCTGTTATGGCGGACGGCATCGAGCACCTGAAAGCCTTCCATATCGGGCAAGCGGTAATCGAACACCATCACATCGGGTGCAAAATCGTCAGCTTCAGCGATTCCATGTGCACCGTCGTGAGCAATCCGGACGTCCAACGCCTGCGCCTGCAGGTAACCCTGGAGGTTTTCAGCAAGAAGTTGTTCGTCGTCAACAACCAGTACTTTGTTTAACAAGGTGGACTCCTTGAAACCGCAGGTCCGAATACCGAGCCTGATGGAGTGCGCGCCTTGATAGGTCTAACGCACACTTCATGCCAGGCTGAGCGCCGGTAATTTTATGAATTCATGTCCTTGAATTTAAAAGCAATGCCTGTTCGTCCACATACCCCACCCCCCAAAAGCGGGGAAAAGCGAACGCAGGTGCATTGATGCTTTTCCCCACTGTTGGGGAATGCTCAATCGTCGTCAATCCGTTCGATTCGATTGCTGGAACGCAGCTGTGCCAGCACCTGCAGACGAGCCTGAACCTGTTTCTGTCGGGCAAGGTAAGCCCGAACCATGTCAAGTCCTTGCTCTTGTGTGACATCGGCTGCCTCCATTCGGTTCTGTACATAAATCAGATGCCATCCCACCGCCGTTCGCACCGGCTCGCTGACGGCGCCCGGCGCCAGGGCAAACGCTGCCGCGTCGAACTCCGGCAGCATGCGACCGCGTGCAAAGTAGCCCAGATCACCGCCATCGCTGGCCGAAGCGTCTTGCGAACCGGTCCGGGCGACGCTGGCGAAATCTTCACCCTGAGCGATACGCGTACGCATTGCCTCCAAGCGTAGTCTCGCAGATGAAACAGTGGAAGCATCCGCACCCTGAGGCACTTTGATCAGGATATGCCTGGCCTGCACTTGTTCAGGTCGGTTCATTTCGGCGCGATGCTCGGCAAAAAACGCTTGCACCTCCTTCTCGTCCGGTTCGCTGACTTTGGTCAGATCAGCAAACATCTGCTGGGCCGCCAGCTCGCGGCGGGTGTATTCGACGTAGGTCGCCTCATTGAAACCGGCGTCCTCCAGGCGTCGGGCGAACACCTCGGCACCACCGAAGGCCTGACGCGTCTGGTCGACCTGATGTTGCACCGCGGCGTCGCTGATCACTACGCCGCGCTTGACGGCCTCCTGCCAGAGCAGTTCCTTGTCGATCAAGGCATCCAGGGCGGCCTTGCGCAATTGCTTGTAGGCCTTGGGATTGCGGATGCTGCCCAGCGCACGGCCCTGATCTTCCAGGTATTCGGCGAAATAACGCTCCAGGCGCAACTGGGAAATTTCCTCGCCATTGACCCGTGCCACGGCCGGACCATTGCTGCAAAACGCAGTGGGAACCCATAACGTCAACAGGACCAGCAAAGTCTTGAGTTTCATGTTCGGCCTCCGGTCAGGGCATGGCGGCGATGGGTTTGTACGGTGCAACCAGATAAAAGCGCTGGTCGGGCAGATCCACGGTGACGATATGGGCGCCGCTCAGGCCCAGGCGGCGACCCGGTCCAAAGCTGATCAGCGGGGTCAGACCGGTATCGAAGTCATGCAGGCCTTCCAGGGCGCTGACCAGTTTCTCGCGGCTGGCATCGCGCCCGGCCTGCTTCATGCCTTCGCTGAGCAACAGCATCGAGCTGAAGGCGCCGACCTGCATGACCGCGTGTTCACCACCGAGCTTCTGCCGTTCGCGCAACTGGGTCAGAGCCAAACGGCCGGCAATCGTCCAGTCGCTGGGCACGAATGGATAGGCCAGGAATACCCGCCGGGAAAAACCGCTGGGCACTTGCAACAAGTCACCCGCGACCTGGTTCGACGCGGCGAACAGGTAAGGCACCTGCCCCGCTGTTTGCAGGCGCTCGGCCAGCCGACTGAAACCGCCGCTGCTGCCCAGGTAAAACACCGAACGTGAGCCCAGGGGCAACTCGTCCTGGGCCGATTCGTAGGGTTGCAGACGCACTTTCTGCCAGGCGTTGTCTTGCAGGTATTGCGCGAGTTTTTCCGCTGCCAGACGCTGACCGGGTTCGTCCGGATAGGCGATCAGCGTCGGGCCTTGCAGCACCCGCAAACTGGCGGCGGCATAGTTGGCCAGGGCGATCATCTGTTCACGCAGCCCCGGCAGAGGCTCGAAGATTTGCCGGCTGATCTGGGCCGAGCCTTGCAAAGACAGGGGTCCTATCAGCGGCACACCGGCCTGTTCCAGGCGCGGCACCAGCTCACTGTCCAGCGCTGGCACCAGCGGTGCAATCAGGGCGAAGACCTGTTCCTGCTCGATCAATTGGTCCAGCGCCTGCTCGGCACTGGCACGGTCCGGTCCTGGATCGAGAATGGTCAGGCGTAACTGTCGGCCGTGGATCCCGCCGGCTTCGTTGATCCGCGCGACACTGCCGCGCAGCACCGCCGCCACTGTGGCACCCTCCTCGCTCAAGGCTCCGGTGCTGGGCAGCAAGGTGCCAAGATGCAGACTGTCCGGGCTCAGTCCCGGATCACGATCATCGGCCAGGCGCTTGAGGTACGCCGTGAGGTTGCGTTGGTCATTCATCGACAGCACGAACCGCGGCATCGCCGGGTCCAGCCGATTATTGCCCGGGTCTCGCCCTTCCTGGATCGCCCGGGTCAATGTCCCTTCGGTATACGCCGGGTAAGCGCGGCCGTTGACCTGCTGCTGGCCATAAGTACTGGTCAGCCGCGACCAGCTGAGGTCCGGCGGCCGTACTCCGCCTTCAGGTCGCCCCAGTCCATCGCTGCCGTGGCAATTGGCGCACGGCAGGCTGCTGGCCGGCAACAACACGCCGGAAGCGCCGACCCTGGCCATGATCGGCTCACCGCTCGCCGACACACCCTCGCGGTACAAGCGCTTGCCCGCACTTTCACTCGGGCTCAGCGGCAACGCGTGGGCGGCGCAACTGAGGCCACTGAGGATGAACAGGCCGAGGATGAGGGCGTTTTTCATGGCGCAGGCTCAACGGCCAGCCACGGGCATTGTCAGCAACTGCAAACGCTGGGCAATGGCGGCGGCCGGGGCATCAGGACGGATTTTACTCCAGCGTTTGTTGGCCACATCGCCGACGATCAATTGGGTGGAGTGCTGCTCGGGGCTCGGTATGACCTGGCCGATGCGTCCCAGAACGAGGTCCATTTGCGCTTTGTCGCCGGTAAGAAAAAGCCAGTGGGGCCCATCGACGCCCTGCTTCAAGGTGTAAGCCTTGAGTACCGCCGGTGTATCGCGCAGCGGATCACTGGTAAGGGAGATGAAGGTAATGCCGTCCGCCTTGTCGCCCAGCACTTCGCGTACTTCCTTGAGCTTTTGGGTAATCAACGGGCAGGCATCGTTGCAACTGGTGAAAATCACATTGAGCAGCACCACGCGGTTTTGCAGGGCGTCGCTGTAGAACCGCAGTGTGTTGCCGTTCTGGTCCTGCAACGGCGTGTCGGTGAACCAGGTTTTTGCGTCCCTTGTGCCACTCGCCGGCGGCGCCGCGGCTGTCGCGCTTGCCGGTTCCGGTTGCTCATGCCCCTCATGGGAAAACGCCGGGATACTGCTCATGCAAAAGCAGGCGGTCAGGACCATCAAGACGAACGCTCTCATGGCTGGTGCTCCATGGCGATGGCGGTATGTTTGGCATGAGCGTTGCGCTCGCCGCTGAGTTTCTCGACTTCACGGCTCAACACTGCCGGATCGGTGAAGCCGTAATAGCGGGTCCAGTGGCGACTGTTGCCGTCACCCACAAGGATCAAGGGTTGGTGATTCTTGAAGTCGCCGCTGAACGAGCCCAGGCCCTTGAGCGTGTCGTTGACTGATTGCGGTGAGCCGGTCAGCCAACTCCAGCCGGGGCCCTTCTGGAACGTACGGGCGTAGTCGTTCAGGCGTTTGGCATCGTCGCGTTGCGGGTCGATGCTGATCGACACCAATTGAACTTCGGTGCCGACCCGCGCCCCGAGCTGTTTCTGCACCTTGCCCATGATCGAGGACACCACCGGGCAAACTGTGGTGCAGCTGGTGTAGATGAAACTCATGACCACGATCTTGTTGTCGACCAGGTCTTTTTCCAGGCGCACGGTCTTGCCGTTCTGGTCCACCAGCGCCACGTCGGCGAACTTGACCTGGGCGCGTTCCGAGCTGGCGCTTTTGGCCGCCATGTCGTGACCGGCGTGTTCATCGGCCGAGTGCGCCAGGGCGTGGCCAATACCGACGGCCATCAGGCAGAGTGTCAGCAATCCATGTTGAGCTAATCGGTTCATGTCGATGTCCTCTCAATGAGCTTCGCCGGGGATCACCCGAACACTGGCAAATGTCTGGTCGCCGAAATTCGCCCCCAGCGACGCTGCACGCACGTGCAGGTACCACGCACCGTTGTGGTCGAGAGTCACCGGGGCTTCATAAACCCCGTTGCCGACATCCAGTGCCGCGACCGTCTCGGGCCGGGACGAAGGCGCCAGGAAATAGCGCACCTGCACGTCCTTTACCCCACTGCGAAGTGCCTTCTGCTTGCCTTCGACGATGCGAAAACGCACAACGTAGGGGCTACCCAGTGCGGCAGTGGTTTTGTCGAGCAGGAACTCCACCTTCGCGGCGCCCATTGATTGAGTGAGCGCCGGGTTGGCCTGCACGACGGTGTTGAAGCAATGGATGATGTTCGGCTGATTGAGCAGGAACGCCACGTCGAAGCGCCCTGCCGCTGGCAACTGGATCCGCGCGCTGTACAGCCCCGGCTCGACTTCGCGCAGGCTGCGGTCAATGACCATCGCCGCCCGCGCCACTTGCCCGCGGTTGGGGTAGCCGGACATCGGTGCGTTCATGCCTTCGGCGTAGAAGTACGTGGTGTTGTCGGTCGGGTTGACCACAAACACCGCGTTGTCGTCCCGCGACACCGCCAGGCTCGACGCCAGTGGCAGGTCACCGGCCAGCCGTGGCGGCTGCGGTCCGGCTTCGAAACCCTGGGTGATCGGCTTGCGGCCTTCGCCCAGGGACGCCAGGTTGATCATCGTCACCTTCGGCGAAGCCAGTCCGCGGATATAGGCGTAGGCCTTGGTGAACACCACTTGATAGGGCTCGGCGGATACATCCATTTCATGGATCAGCGCGTCGTTGGCCGCATCGATCACCGAGGCCTGGTTCTCCAGGGTGTTGAGCACGATGCCGAAACGGCCATCCGCGCTGAAACCCATAGGGCCGAGCCCCTGCTTCAGCTTGATCACCCGGCGCACCGACTGGCTGCTGGCATCGACCACAGTCACCGTGCCGTCCTTGCCATCGGCGACATAGGCTGCGCCGGACAGCGGCGAATACACCACCGACAACGGGTGCGAGCCGGTCTTGAGCTGTTTGATGATGCTCAGGCTGGCGATGTCGATAATGCTGACGGTGCCGTCGTCGCGGTTGGTGACGAACGCAAAGCGACTGTCCTTGCTGAAGGCGATTTCATGATGGCCGCCACCGGTGGGCAAATGCTTGAGGGTCTTGAGGCTGAGGGTATCGATCACCGTGACCCCGGATTGCTCCGCATCCTTGGCATTGTTGCCGACCCACAGCAGGCGCTCGTCCGGTTGCAGGGCCACGCGCACCGGGTTGCTGCCGGCCGCGACTGAGTCGACCACTTTGAATCGTTCGCTGTCGATCACTGCGACTTCACTGGCGGCCGGCATCGAGACAAACACCCGCTTGTTGTCCCGGGGGGTGACCCAGTCCATCGGCGGTTGCTTGATATCAATGCGGGCCATGGTACTGGTGATGCCGCCCACCGACACCGACGGATCGACCACCGAAACGCTGGCGTCGCGGTTCATCACCAACAGGAAGTAGCTGTTGAGGTCGAGCAGTGGTCGCGCGCCGATGTTCGACTTGAGGAACACACCGACCCGGGCCTTGCAGCTCTGATCGCGGCCCTGGGCCTTGTCGGCGGCCACGGCTTCCGGGTCCAGCCAGGCACCGGGGGCGACGCCCGAAAGCGGTTGGCCGGAAGCCTTGTCGGTCACGCGAAATTGCACGTCGGCGAACTCACCCTCACGCAATACGCCATCATCGGCCAGCGGCCGTACCTGCAAGGCCACCGAGACGCCGTCTCGCTCAAGCGTCTGGCCGGTCCAGGTATCGGGCAGCGCCACTTCGCTGAGCAGGGTCGGTGGCGTCGTGCGCGATACCCCGAACCAGATCAATGCCCCTGCGACAGCGAGCGCACAACTGGCCAACATGATGGTCCTGCTCATGACAAACTCCCCTTCAGATCCTTGTCTGCCTATCCAGCCTACCTACCCTTGTGGCGAGGGAGCTTGCTCCCGCCGGGCTGCGCAGCGGCCCCAAAACGTTTGCAGTCAATGCAGATTTTGTGAGTGCTTTGCACTCAAGCGGGAGCAAGCTCCCTCGCCACAGGTTGTCATTTCTTGCTCCCTCTCTCGCTCACGGCGCAGGCGCCGGCTCCGGCTCGTTGGTTACCCGCAACAACCCCCACAACCCGGACGTGTTGCCATAGGCACCGTAGTCGCGGAACAGGTAGTCACCCGGTATCGCATTGACGCCCCCGGCGCTCGGCAACATGAAGCTGAAGTGGGCTGCCGGCAGCACGCTCTCGCGGGCGCCGATGTACATCGACATCGGGTTGTAGCCGAACTTCACCGACCCCACGCCTGGAGTGCCCATTGGATAGCCACCGGTATCGCTCTTCTCCGACAGGAACGGGTTGGTCGACCAGACGTGACCGTCAAGCTGGAACGTCGTGCCGCGACTGCCGCCGGTAGGCATCAGGATGTGCGTGCGGAACGGCTGCCCCGGCTTGGCGTACAGCACCGGCGTTTGCGGATCACCGCCCACCAGCGCATTGCTGTACGCCATGTGCGCATTCACCATGTCGCCGTAGCCCGCACCATCGGCATGCCCGAACGGTGCATCCGGGGCCAGGCCGAAGCGGTACCACATCGGTTCGGTCTTGTAGTTGATGGCCATGCTGGAGTTGTCCTGCGGATCGGTCGGTACGCCGAACCCTTCTGCAGCAATCCCCTCCACCGGCCGACCGTTGGCCCAGCGAGTGTTCAAGGCTTTCTGCCAGACCATCGCAAAGTCACGGTAGGTGGTTTGCCCTGGCGCTGTAACCGTCGCATTCACTTTGCGCGTGTCGTCAACCCAGGTGGCGCCCATCGGCAGGATGCTCATCGCAGCGGCCAAGCCTTTTTGCGACTGCTTGATCACATCCGCCGGGGTGAAATTCAACCCGCCGAACTCCACCGCCGTGGCGTTGATGTTGTCGACATTGCGCCCCAGTTGAGTGATCGGTTTGCCTTCACGCTCCAGGTGCCCGGCGTAGTACTGATAGGTACGGGTCGGGTAGACACCGCTGCTGCCGACACGCGGCGGCACGGTCTGGGTCGGGTTGGCGCCGACGTTGGTGCCATCGGATTTGGTGATGTCGTACGCCAGCAACTGCGCGTGCAGACCCACGTGGCTCGACGGCCGCATCAGGTTGTTGCTGAAGGTGGTCGAACCGGTGCCGCTGTTGCGATCCCGTTTGACCATACCTTGCATCACTGCGGTCTGGGTCAGGTCCGGCATGACGCTTGGCAGACGGTTTTCCAGGGTGATGTTGATGCAGTCACCGGCCGCTGCGCGCAGCACAAGGGGTTCGACAGGCACACCGGGTTTGAGCTTGCCAGTGGTTGGGTCGAGGTCAGCCTTGCGCACGTAAAGGATCGCGGTCGGGTCATGCAGCGGCCCACTTTGCCCGCCGATGGTGATCGTTTCACCATCTTCGGGGTCGACCACGGTGACTTGAGGAATGCTCACCGGCCGCGAGTTGAACACCAGGGTGCCGCCCGCCGGATTCAACGGCCCGCCGACATGTTGGCCGAGCCCCGCCGGATCACCGATGGTCAAGCCCAACGGATTGGTGAGAATGTCGTTGGCCAGCGCCGCAACCACTTCATAGTTGCGTTGCGGGGTTGGCCGAGTGCCAATGCCATTGGGGTTGGCGCCATAGCGTGGGCAGATACCCTCGAACGCCACGGTGTTGCGCATGCCGGTCGGTTTCGCATTGTTCGGCAACGGGAACAGATCGTTGCGTTGCGCCGTGTAGTTGCGCATCACGCCCCAGATCCCGCTCCAGTAGCCTTCGATCGACGCATCCATCGAGTACAGGTAATCACCCGTGGTGGCCGCCGAACTGGACAGCATCGATACCGGCGCAATGAAGCCCATTTGCTCGGAGATACCGATCATCTGCGACGCGCGCCAGCCGGAGTTGGAGCTGGTGCCGAAACCGGAGCCGCTCTGCAACCACTTCACGCCGTGCAGGGTGACGTTGTGCTCCTCTTCGTGACCGCCGGCATGCACCCGCAGCCGCACGTTGTCGCCGGTGTAGGTCCGCAGCATCGGGGTGAACGGATCGCCAGGCTCGGCACCGCCCTTGTTGATGTGCGGCGGGAACAGCGTGGTGCCGCCCGTCGGGCCGGTGGCTGCGGTGATCAGGTTCGGTGCCAGGTTCATCGCCGGGATCGCACGGTCGGTACGGCTTTGCATGGCGTACGCCAGGTCGCCGCCGAGGCCGTCGGCCTGCATGCCGCGCTTGCCGTCAGGGCCGACCTTGTTCGGGTCGTACACCCGCAGGGCCAGCGGTTCGTTGCGGTAATTGACCACGAACATGCCCGGGTCATCCACCGAGATCGCTTGTGGGCATGGCCGGCTCGGGCAGCCAGGCACCATTCCACCCTGCACTTCGATAATGCCGTCCAGCAGGGTGCTGGCGTTGTTGCGCACAGGCGGGTTGATCGCGTAGCGGAAGCTGTCGGCGGTGGCCGGGAAGCTTTGCGCATCCGGTTTACCGTCCGGCCCGGCGCCCACGTAGACACCGGCTTCATAGGCGTGCTGGAAGTCGCTGTACTCGAGGAAGAACTCACGGAAGCTGTCGTTCTTGCCGTCGCCGTCCAGGTCGCCGGTCGAGATTACCGCTTGCCATGATGTCGGCCCGCCGTCCTGCCGCGCACCGCTGTACAACGGCTCGCCGGTTTCAGCATGGAACCAGGTCGAGCCTGCCGGTTCAGCGAGCACGGTGGCGTACAGGCCAATTTGCTGGTGCGTCGATGGGCCGAGGTGGTCGTGGGTGAAGATGGTGCCCAGGCCACGGTCGACGCCCTTGGCGTTGACCACGGGGTCGACAAACCAGCGTTGCATGGCCGTCCGCGCTCCCACCCAGTCGGCCCGGCCGAATTGGCCGAAGAACGGGTGGTTCTTGGCTTTCGGACACGCCGGGGTGCCGTCACGCGGATCGGTGCCTTCGCACTGGTTGAACTCACGGATGGCGAGGATGCGCTCCTGCACGGCGCCAGGGGAAAGTACGCCGTCCTCGTAGTTCCAGCCGTTGGCCGAGCCGTCTGCGGCGGTCAGGTCCCACTTGGGCAAGTGAATGTGCTGGCCGATCACGTCGGTCGGCGTGCGCACTTGATAATCGTCCATCTCGTAGACAGCCGGCACCAGGTTGGTTTGCTGGTACTGCACGCAGTCGAAGGTGTTCATGCGCATCACCAGAGGCTCTGGCGGACGCTGCTTGGTGATCACCGGCCAGGCGTCTTCCCACAGCGCCAGGATGCGCGCTTGCGGGAAGTGATAGCCGACCTTGTTGTACACCGCGTCGAACTGGATGTTCGCCGCTTTGTAGACCCGAGGACGATCGGCAGTAAACGTCGAGGCGCCGATGAAGGACATGCCGTCGAGGCGCTCGCCACTGGCGAACTCACCGGTGCCGGCGCTGCTGGTCAGGCGTTTTTGCCGGTCATCCATGCAGGGTTCGTAGTACGGCGCGCCGGCCACCGGCAAAGCGCCGTTGGTGCGGAAATTACGCGCCACGATCTGGTTGCCCGGCAGCAAGGCGTAGCTTGGGTGGTCTTTTTTCGCATGGAAGGCCATGGCTGCCTGTTCGACTTCCGTGCCCTCTTCTGGCAAGTACAGCGGTTTGGCACGTTTGACTTCCTTGGAGAAATCCAGGGATGTAGTCACGGTCTCAGCCTCGCCGCCAGCGGAAAAACCGTCCAGCGAATGACGTCCCAGGCCACCGTCCCAGCCACCGGACTGATTAGGGTCGAGGTTGGCCCACAAGGCATTGCCCGAAGACTTCAGGCTCTGTGCCGTGGCGGCGTCGAGCATGTCCAGCGGCGGAGTCGGCGGGCGTTGGCCGACCGAGCTTTCCATGCCGCCGATCCAGAACGGATAGCCAGGATTTTTCAGGGTGCCATCAGGGTTGCGGTTGGCTTCGCTGCGATCGACCAGCGCCAGCGAACCGATGGCTTGCGCGCCGCCGCTACCGCCGTGATGCTCGCCGTCGTCGTCCGCTTCTTCATCGTCGTCATCGTTGGCGGCCACCAGGGTTTCGCCGATTTTCGGCACAACCGCGACTTTGCCGGGCATCGGCGCCATGGCTTTGCCGGGCAGTGGCACCACGGCCGGGATTGGCGTGCCGGCAACGATTTCACCATCGGGCAAGGCCCGTGCACCTGCCGCAGGTTTGCCGCTGCGCAGGGCGTAGGGTTCGCTGTGGAAACCATCGTCGCCTTGTTGCGACACTTCGAGTTTGGTGCCCTCTTCAAACACGTCATGCACGCGCCACATGGCCCACATGCCCTGAGCAAAGTGCGGGTAGAAGTGGCAGTGATAAATCGCATCGCCTGCGACCCGGTTACGGTTGCCCGAACCGCCGTTGGCGATCTCATAGGTGTAGCCGGCACCTGGGCCGATGCCCTGGGCATCCACGTAGTCCGAGTTGTCGTCATTGGGGTTGAACAGCCACTGATGCCCGTGCAGGTGGAAAATGTGCTGCTCGTGGCCATTGTGGGTGTTGCGGAATTTGACGAAGTCACCGATGTAGCTGTGGTTGACGTTGGATGGCTCGGACGGGTACAGCGCCATGGTGGCCTTGACCCCGATCTGATCGGCGTTCGGTGTTTGACCGGGGGTGATGCCTTCCAGGCCGGCGTTGGCCGGAACGTCCACCAGCATGGCCACGTCGCCCACGGTGTGGGAGCTGAGGAAGAATTCTTCATAGGCACAGGACAGGCAATCATGCATCGGCCCGACACCCAGACGGTTCGCCACGACTTCAGCCCCCATGCCACCGGAACCATAGTTGATCATGAACGAATCGCGGGTCGGCTCCAGCACGTGGGCCATCACCGGGTCGGCCCAGTAAGCGGGAAAGGCCTGGGTCGCGGCGGTTTCATCCTGGAATTGCGAAGCAAAATCGCGGAACGGCTCCAGTCGGTTGGGGATCGCCGGGTTGCGCTTGCCAACGGCCTCCAGCGCATAGGTCGAGGGCGGGAAACTGCCATCGGCGTTGCTGCCCATCACGATCGCGTCGCTCTCGCTGGAAATGATTTCATTACCGTCGACCATATTGATGATCGGTGTGCCGGCCTTGCCTTCACGGATCCACGGCTCGCGCTGCGGGTAGCGTGCCTGGTAGTCGACGATCGGCTGGCCGGTCGGGGTGCGCCCGGTACTGGCCAGGCGCATCTCTTCTTCAGTCACGGTATTGCGATAGGTGCGACCGCCCTTGGGTACCACGACCACTTGACCGAACAGACCATTGGCGACGTTGCCGGCCGCGCCCTCACCACCGAAGGTCGCGCCACGGCTACTGGCCGCGAACACCCCTTCACGCTCGGCGTACAAGGTATAGGAGCGGGTAGCGCCGGGCGCGATCAGGGTGTTGGCGTTGCGCCCGGTGAAAGAGGCGATGTCATCAATGCTGTTGACCGCCTGCATGCCATTGACCTGAAAGCCCACATGGCGGTCGGCGACCTGTTCGTCGACTTTGAATTGATCGGTGTTGCCAGGATTCCCGCTGCCCTCTTCTTCCTCGCCCTCGCCACTTTCGTGAGAACCGGGGTTGGCCTGATAGGCCAGCAGGTTTTGCAGATTGATGGTCAGGCAGTCACCGGCGGCGACCCGCAATACCAGCGGACGCGGGCGTTTGTCAGGCCGCAATGAAACCTTGCCCGGCACCGCCGCGCCGCCCTGGGCCAATGAAACGTCATGGTCATCGACCACATCGCGACGCAGGGCGAACATCATGCCATTGACGTTTTGCGCTCCCAGGCGGTTGAACATCAGGGGCTGGTCCAGCGCCACGACGTTGGCCACCAGGTTACGTTCACAGCGCGCAGCCGCTTCGGCAAACTCGATGCCCAGCATCGAAGCGAGCAACAGCAACCAGGGAATTATGTGTGGAACGCGGTAAATGCCGGACATGATCTCGGGCCTCACTGTGGGTGCTCACAGGGAATAGTTCTCGACAAATCCCCTTCAGCAATCTGCATGCCATAAAAAATTCTTTTGCTTTTCAGTCCCTTGCGTTTGTCACTTGATCCAACGGGGGAAATCACCCAGTTATTCCCCACTTTTACGCCGGGGCCACCATGCCCCAATGTCGGGGAAAACCGTCCCGGGGGTTTCGCTCATAGCGGCGCATCCGCTGCCAGCCCCTGCAAACGCCGGTACTGGCGCAAGACACTGGGCACATAACGTTGGGTTTCGGCGAACGGCGGGATCACCCCGCCACGGCTGAGCACCGCTTGCGGGCCGGCGTTGTAGGCCGCGACGGCAAGGGCGATGTCGTTGTCGAACAGCGTCATCAGGCGTTTGAGATAGCGGGCGCCGCCCTGGATGTTGGCCTTGGGGTCATAGACATCCTTGACCCCCATTTCCCGGGCCGTGTCGGGCATCAACTGCATCAGCCCACCGGCGCCCTTGGGCGATACGGCGCTGGCGTTGTAGCTGGACTCGGTCTGGATCACCGCGTGCAACAGCGCCGCCGGCAGCTGGTTGTCCGTGGCCGCCGCCGCCACCAGTTCGGCATAGGGGCGGGCGGCGATCATTTGCGGTTGCTGATCGAGGCTGACAACGGCCGCCTCGGCTTCACGAATCACCCGTTCATACTGGCGCCCGGGGCGGTGGACGTTGGACAGGACAAAGTTGCCCTTGGCGTCCACGGAGACGAATACATCAGCCTGTACGGTGCCGGTCAGCAGCAACAAACCGAGCATTGCTGTGGTGAGATTCTTCATGGTTCTGTCTCCCCTGCCCGGCCCCGAAAAATGGGGGTAATGCCCCAATGGCCGGACGTTTATCAGCCATACGCAAGCACTGTGCCGAAAGCGCGAGAGGCCGTATTACGGGGGTTGCAGAAGGAAGGCAAACCTCGGGCAGACCTTTGCATGGCAATTGCATAAGCCCTTGTTGCGACCCTTCTGCCGACTGTGTGAGGTCAT
Source organism: Pseudomonas sp. Sample_22 (assembly GCF_004307635.1). Lineage (NCBI taxonomy): Bacteria > Pseudomonadati > Pseudomonadota > Gammaproteobacteria > Pseudomonadales > Pseudomonadaceae > Pseudomonas > Pseudomonas sp. Sample_22. The sequence continues at coordinate 125,214 of NZ_RCNY01000094.1, read as the reverse complement.
CATGAAACAGTGTTCGCGTGTCTCTGCCCCGCGTGCTCAACGCGGGTTCACATTGCTTGAACTGTTGGTGGTGCTGGTGGTGCTTGGGCTCTTGGCCGGCATCGTCGCGCCGAAGTATTTCGCTCAACTGGGGCGTTCCGAAGTGAAAGTCGCCAAGGCGCAAATAGAAGGCCTGGGCAAAGCCCTTGATCTTTATCGTCTGGAGGTCGGCCACTACCCTTCGACCGAACAGGGCTTGCAGGCACTCGTCAGCGCGCCCAGCGATGAAACCCGCTGGACCGGCCCGTACTTGCAGAAAAAGTTGCCGCAGGACCCTTGGGGCCGTAACTACACCTACCGCTATCCCGGCGAAAATGGCGAGTACGACCTGTTGTCGATGGGCAAGGATGGCCAGCCCGGCGGCGAAGGCGAAAACGCCGAAGTCACCAGTTGGCAATGACGGACATGGCGACCATGCGCTTTCACCTCAAAGCAGTGGGCAAGGCCGGTGTGGTCACGATGACCGTGGAAGCGCCGGGGCACAGCGAAGCGCGACGCATCGCCGAAGACCAGGGCCTGCGGGTGGTCAGCCTGCGCGCCGAGCGCCATTGGCGGGCCTTGCGCCTCAAGCAGCGCGAAACCTTTAACCTGGTGTTGTTCAGCCAGGAACTGACCACGCTGCTCAATGCCGGCCTGCCGCTGATCGACGCGCTGGAAAGCCTGGCGGAAAAAGAGTCCGCGCCACAGGCCCGTAAAACCCTGAGCGAGTTGGTGCGCCTGCTTTACGAAGGCAAATCGTTCTCTCAGGCATTGGGCCAGTTGTCGGCGGTTTTCCCGCCACTGTATGTGGCGCTGGTGCAGTCCAGCGAGAAAACCGGGGCCGTGGGTGAAGCCCTGGGCCGCTATGTCAGTTATCGGCAACGCATGGACGAGGTTCGCCAAAAGATCATCAGTGCGTCGATCTACCCCCTGCTGTTGTTGGTGGTGGGGGGCGGCGTAGTGTTGTTCCTGATGGGTTATGTGGTGCCGCGCTTCAGCCTGGTGTTCGAAGGGCTGGGCTCAAACCTGCCTTGGCTGTCGCAGATCCTCATGAGCAGCGGCATGTTCCTGCACGCACATCAGGGCGAATTCTTTGGTACTTTCATGGCCTTCATCGTCGCCCTCGCCCTGCTCCAGCGCCAGCCGTCCTTTCGCCGAGGGCTGGATCGCCTGATCGAAAAGCTCCCGGCGGTACATCAGCGCATCTTCATGTATGAGTTGGCCCGTTTCTACCGCTCCCTGGGCATTCTGCTACAGGGCGGCATTCCCCTCGTCACCGCCATGGGCATGGTCCGCAATCTGCTGACTCCCGCCTCCCGCGTACGCCTGGACCAGGCCTGCGAGCGAGTGCGCGAAGGGCAATCATTGTCGGCGGCGCTGGAACTCAATCATCTGGTCACGCCGGTGTCCCTGCGTTTGCTGCGTGCCGGGGAACAATCCGGCAACCTCGGCCAGATGATGGAGCGCAGTGCCGACTTCTACGACGAAGAAATCAGCCGCTGGATCGAATGGTTCGTGCGGCTGTTCGAGCCGTTGCTCATGACGTTCATCGGTTTGTTGATCGGGGTGATCGTGATTTTGATGTACATCCCGATTTTCGAGTTGGCCTCGAGCATTCACTGACCCCTCTGGAACGGGCCTGTAGGCCCGTTCCCTGGTTTGTCGACGGAGTGACTGAATAAATCGCCGCACTGGCGTGTTCACCTTCTGAATATGGCAGCACGTTGCAATGTTCATCCACGCTCCAATCTGAACAAGAAGACGGAGAACGACATGCACATCAACAAGCTTTTACTGGCAGTAGCTATTGGCGCGGTTTTGTCGGCGTCTACCGTACTGATCCCGGACAGCCTGTCCGGGGTTTCAAGCGCTCAGGCAAGAGACGGTGGTAGTGGCGGCGGTGGCGGTGGTGGTCACGGCGGCGGTGGTGGTGGCGGCGGTGGCGGTCACGGCGGTGGTGGCGGCAGCGGCGGTGGCGGTGGCCATGGCGGTGGCGGTAACGGCGGTGGACATGGAGGGGGTGGTAACGGTGGCGGCCACGGTGGCAGTGGTGGCGGCGGTCACAGCGGCGGCTCAAGCGGCAGTGGTCATGGTGGAGACAGCGCCGGTAGCGGTCACAGCGGTAGCCACGGCTCGGGACACTCCGGCAGCACGGCTTCGAACTCAGGGCGCAGCGGCACCCATTCCGAACCAGGTGACGATCACGGCGTCCATCGTTCGGGCGATGACAATGGCGTTCACCGTTCTGGTGATGACAATGGTGTACACCGCTCAGGTGACGACAACGGCGTGCATCGCTCGGGTGATGACAATGGCGTTCATCGTTCAGGCGAGATCGGCGATGACCGCGGTATTCGTCGGGCCGGGGAAGTGGGCGATGATCGCGGCCTGCATGCGGCCGGTGAGCCCGGAGATGACAAACGCATGAACTGACTTGCACTGAACCGTGTAGGAGCAAAGCTTGCTCGCGATGGCGGTGGTCCACTCAACGGTGATGTTGATTGACACATCGTTATCGCGAGCAAGCTTTGCTCCTACAGGGGATCACGTGAATCTTCAGTATCCAGCCGCTCGCGCAGAAACCCGATCAACGCCTGCACCGGCCGCGACGCCTGGCGATGCTGTGGATACACCGCCGATAGCGTCAGTGGCTGCGGTCGAAACTCATCGAGCACCGGCACCAGCCTGCCATCCTGCAGCGCCGAACCGACGATGAATGCAGGCAAATAGGTAATCCCCATCCCGGCAATCGCCGCGTCCCTGAGCAACTCTCCGTTATTGACCCGCATCCGCCCGGTGACATTGACGGCCAGTGGCCTGCCCTGTCCGTTGAATCGCCATTGCACCTGTCGGCCGTGGCCATAGGGCAGGCAATCATGGTTGAGCAAATCTTCAGGTTTGACCGGTGTGCCGCGCTCGGCCAAATAGGCCGGACTGGCGCAATACACCCGCTCGATCGAAGCGATGCGTCGGGCAATGAGCGTCGAATCTTCCAGCGTACCGATGCGCAATGCCAGGTCGTAGCCTTCACCGAGCAGATCAACCGGCCGGTCGCTTAAATCCATTTCTACGGTAACGTCACGATAGCGCTGCAAAAATTCCGGCAGCAGCCAGCCCAGATGCGCCAAGGCAAACGACAGCGGAGCGCTGACGCGGACAGTGCCGCGCGGCTCGGTGGTTTGCCCGGCAATGCCCTGCTCCACTTGCTCGACTTCGGCGAGCAGGCGAAGGGCAGATTCGTAGTAACTCTGGCCCAGAGGTGTGACGTCCAGGCGCCGGGTCGAGCGATTGAGCAGACGCACGCCAAGGCGTTCTTCGAGCTGCATCAAACGGCGGCTGACGAATTGCTTGGACAGGCCCAACTGATCGGCCGCCGCGGTGAAACTGCCAGAATCCATGACCTGGCAAAAAATACGCATGTCTTCGAACGGGTTCATTGTCACGCCTTGGTTGACGGTCCGGTACTTTATACCAAGGTCAGTCTGCCAACGGCTTTTCTGTAGGAGCGAGCCTGCTCGCTCCTACAGGGTTTTGCTTACTTGGCGGTAAACGTGGTGTAGCTGTTGATCAGGTTGCGGTAGTTCGGGATGCGTTCGGAAAGCAGGTTGGCCAGGCCTTCCATGTCGTTGCGCCAGTCGCCTTGCAGTTCGCAGGCCACGGAGAACCAGTTAAGCAGCTGTGCACCGGCCGCCGACATGCGCGCCCAGGCGGCTTGTTGCACGGTGGTGTTGAAGGTGCCGGAAGAATCGGTCACCACGAACACGTCAAAGCCTTCGGCCAGTGCGGACAGCGTCGGGAACGCCACGCACACGTCGGTCACCACACCGGCAATGATCAGTTGCTTGCGCCCGGTAGCCTTCACTGCCTTGACGAAGTCTTCGTTGTCCCAAGCGTTGATCTGGCCTGGGCGCGCAATGAACGGCGCGTCAGGGAACTGCGCCTTGAGCTCCGGCACGATCGGGCCGTTCGGGCCGCTGTCGAAACTGGTGGTGAGGATGGTCGGCAAGTTGAAGAATTTGGCGATGTCACCCAGGGCCAGTACGTTGTTCTTGAACTCATTAGGCGAAAAATCCTGCACCAGCGAGATCAGACCTGTCTGGTGATCGACCAACAGCACAACGGCATCGTCTTTATTCAGGCGTTTGTAGGGAACGTTGCTCATGGGTAACTCCTCGGTGGATGAATGTCTTTTGGGTGTTCGTCAGAAAGCAAAACACGAGCAGCCGAAGGCGCCCCAGAAACCGGCAAAGTCGCTGACCGGCGCATTCGACAGGCGCGCCCGTTCATGGCTGTGGGAATGCACCGCACACGGACCGCTGCACTGATGAACCTGCGCTTGCAGGGGTGAGGCTGGCCGCCAATGGCCCGGCACCTTCACCACCGGCGACCAATCCGGCAGCACCGGCACACTGGCCGGGCCAAGTTTTTCGAAGTCGCCGGCGGCATACACCACTTTGCCGCCGACCACGGTCAGCACCGACTCGATCCATTTGATCGCTTCTTCGTCGACACTGAAAAAGTCCGCGCTCAACGCCGCGATATCGGCCAGCTGTCCGACCTTGATCTGGCCCTTCTTGCCCTGCTCGGACGAGAACCAGGCGCTGCCATGGGTGAACAGTTCCAGCGCAGTCTGGCGCGACAGGCCTTCGGCATGCAGCGCCATGCCGCCGACGGTGCGTGCGCTGACCATCCAGTACAACGAGGTCCATGGATTGTAGCTCGACACGCGCGTGGCATCGGTGCCCGCGCCTACCGGCACACCTTCAGCGAGCATGCGTTTGATCGGCGGGGTGGCTTCGGCCGCTTTGGCCCCATAACGCTCGACAAAATACTCACCCTGGAACGCCATGCGATCCTGAATCGCAATGCCGCCGCCCAGCGCCCTCACCCGCTCGATGTTCTGCGGGGTAATGGTTTCGGCGTGATCGAAAAACCAGGGCAGGCCATTGAACGGAATATCGCGGTTGACCTTCTCGAACACATCGAGCATGCGACTGATGGATTCGTTGTAGGTGGCATGCAGACGGAACGGCCAGCGCTGTTCGACGAGGTGGCGCACCACTGGCTCCAGCTCGTCCTCCATGCTCTGCGGCAGGTCCGGGCGCGGTTCGAGGAAGTCTTCGAAGTCTGCCGCCGAGAACACCAGCATTTCCCCGGCGCCGTTGTGACGCAGGAAGTCATCGCCCTGGTGCAATTTGACGCTACCGGTCCAGTTCTGGAAGTCGGCCAGCTCTTCTTTGGGTTTCTGGGTAAACAGGTTGTAGGCGATGCGCACGGTCAGTTGCTCATCCTTGGCCAACTGTTCGATCACCTGATAATCGTCGGGATAATTCTGGAAACCACCGCCGGCGTCGATGGCACTGGTCAGGCCCAGACGATTGAGTTCGCGCATGAACTGCCGCGTCGAGTTGACCTGATACTCCAGCGGCAACTTCGGCCCCTTGGCCAGGGTCGAGTAGAGAATCATCGCGTTGGGACGTGCCACCAGCATGCCGGTGGGGTTGCCGTTAGCGTCGCGAACGATTTCGCCGCCCGGCGGGTTCGGCGTGTCGCGGGTGTACCCGGCTACCCGCAGCGCGGCCCGGTTGAGCAAGGCCCGATCATACAAATGCAGGACGAACACCGGTGTGTCCGGCGCGGCCTGATTGAGTTCATCAAGGGTCGGCATGCGTTTTTCGGCAAACTGAAACTCGTTCCAGCCACCCACCACGCGCACCCACTGCGGTGTTGGTGTGCGATCGGCTTGCTCCTTGAGCATGCGCAAGGCGTCGGCCAGCGAGGGCACACCTTCCCAGCGCAATTCAAGGTTGTAGTTCAGGCCCCCGCGGATCAAGTGCAAGTGCGAGTCATTGAGACCGGGAATCACGCAACGGCCCTTGAGGTCGATCACTTGCGTGACCGGACCGCGTAACGCCATGGCCTGGGCATCGCTGCCGACCGCTACAAAGCGGCCGTCACTGATCGCAACCGCACTGGCGTGCGGATTCTCGCGGTCGACCGTATGAAATTGGCCATTGAACAGAATCAGATCGGCGTTCATCGCAGTTCCTTAAGGCAATTTGGCAGGGGACTGGCCGGCTTCCAGCCAGGGCGCAAACAGGCGCGTGGCGAGCGGCATGAAGACGTACACCACTGACAGCACGATGGTCAGGGTGATCAGGAACGTGGCGACCACGTAATTGGAAAGAAAAGCGTTGAGCTGCAGCAACGGCCCCCAAAGCAGCGGTACCAACAGCGTGTGCGGCAGGATCACCAGCAGCGTGACCACCGCCTGCTTCCAGCGCGGTGCAGGCGAGCCGGTTTCAGTCTGCGGGGTAAACCAGAACTCGTTGACCGGGTTGACCTCGGTCTGGTCGCCATCAGCGAGCATCGGCGCAGCTTCGTCGACCAGCGCCTGGCGCTGCGGCGAATCGAGCCAGCGCTGCATCGCCTCAGTGGAGCAAAAGCGCAGCACGCAGGTGTACGTGTCGAGACCCGCGCTTTTGCCACGCACCACATCCACCCCCAGGTGCCCCACGCTTTGCCCGGCAACCTTGACGATGTTGCGCAGCCAGGCTTCATACGGCACTTCGGAACCGGCCTTGATCCGATGCTTGACGATCAACGTGACAACTTCATCGAACCCAGGTGTCTGTGTGCTCCGGGACTGGATTTCAGACATGACGAAGGTCTCCGACGTAACAATGTTGAAAGGACTTCAATGTTGCCGATGACGGGAAGGAAAAAATTGCATGTACGTGCTTTTTTTTTAAAACGTGCCGCCCGGACTCAGGGCTTGTGCAACAAATAGGTGTCCATAATCCAGCCATTGGCCTGTCGGGCCGCCTTGCGGACCCGCTCAATCTCATCCGCGACGTCCCTGAGCTTGCCGCTGATCAGGATTTCATCGGGTGTCCCCAGGTAGGCCCCCCAATAAATCTGCGTGTCCTGATCCGCCACTTGTTGGTAGGCGTCCTGGGCATCGAGCATCACCACCAGGCTGTCGGCGTCGCTCACCTGCCCCGCGGCCAGTCGCCGGCCAGTGGTGATTTCAACCGGACGACCGATCTGATTGAGCGTCACTTTGTGCTGCGCCGCCAGCGCCTGAACGCTGGTGATGCCGGGAATCACCTCGTATTCGAAAGCGCAGGTGCCTGCCGCGAGAATGGCCTGCAGGATTCGCAGGGTGCTGTCGTAAAGTGCCGGGTCACCCCATACCAGGAACCCGCCGCACTGGCCGTCCGTCATTTGCTCATTGATCAGGCGCTCGAAGGTACGCTGCTTGGCCAAGTTCAGCTCATTGACGCTGCAAGTGTAGTCAACATCGCCACGCTCGCGTTCCGCAACCGGCGCTTCGACAAAGCGGTAATCGCGATGGCTGATGTAACGTTCACAAATCTCGCGGCGCAGGTCGATCAGTTTGTCTTTGCTCCGGCCCTTGTCCATGAGGAAAAACACATCGACCCGATTCAGCGCCTTGACCGCTTGCACGGTGATGTAATCAGGGTTGCCGGCACCGATGCCGATGACCATTATCTTTTTCATCAAGACACCCCTTCAGGATCAGTGCCCGGCAGCCGCAAGCGCCAGCATCCATTGAACCGCAACTCGATGGACGACAGCGGCTCGACATCGATCAGGTTGTAGGCCGGGCTCTGCAGGACGTGACTCAGCGCGGCACGAATGACAAACGGATGGGTAACGGCGATGAAATGCCCAGGTGTTGCTTGCAGCGTCGTCAGCCACTCAGCGGTGCGCGTACAGACCTGGGCCACCGACTCACCACCGTGCGGGGCCGCATGCGAGTCGGCAATCCAGCCCTGCAATAATTCAGGTTCGGATGTTTGCACGTCATTGATGCTTGCACCGCACCAGCGCCCGAAATCGCAATCTCTCAGGGCTGCGACCACCTCCATCGTACTGCCGAACAATTCGGCGGTTTGTCGGGTGCGCAGCTCCGGCCCGCATAACAGCTTCGGCGCACCCTTGAATTGAGAACTGCGCGAACCCCGCGCCGATTGCCAATCCATCTCCAGCGGCTCGTTTGTAGGAAACCGCGCAAGTTTTTGTGCGACAGTTCGTGCATGGCACATCAGGGTCAAACGAGTCGCCTTCACGCGGGGTTTCTCTGTCGGGTGGGGGGATAAACGGCGTTTAATCGCCAGCCAGAGGCAATTGTGCCGTAAGAGTCGGCATGGGGGTTGTTTCCTTTGACTTGAAATGGGTAATGGCCGGATGCCTTTCATGCTACAGGATCAGCCATCTCTGACTGCTCTTTGGGCGTTTGCCTACAAGCCTGATCGACTTACCTGAAGCCCCGATGCGCATCGATCAAAAATCGTCACTGGACGTTGAAATCCCGCACGAAAATTAACTAGACATGCAGTGCGGCTTAAATAAATACTGCTTTCAACGGATTACCGATAGCCCACATCCAGCAGGAGCCCGGATGCCTTGTTTTGCCAGACCCGAACATCGTTTCCGGTCTGGAACCTGACCCACACGAACGCAAGATCCATTCACCCTGATGAGCCCCATGGCAGGGTCTGGAGCGGGCACGGTGATGCGTGTAGTCATACCCGGTAACGAACAAAAAAGAGCGACGCCTTACAAGGCTACCGCCGAAAAAATGCGTGGAAAACCGACAGTGATTGTCAGGCTTGGTGCCCCGTCACCCAGCCCTTTGAGACAGGAGTGCATCCATGCTGGTCTTGCGCCCAGTGCAGTTAACCGACCTGCCCCAGTTGCAGCGCCTTGCTCGCGAAAGCCTGGTGGGCGTCACGTCCTTGCCGGACGACAGCGAGCGCTTGCGCGATAAAATCCTCGATTCCTGCACATCTTTCGAGCAAAACGTGCAGAACCCCGGGCCGGAGAATTATTTCTTCGTACTCGAGGACCTGACAAACCGGTCTCTGATCGGATGCTCGGAGATTCTGGCGACTGCCGGGTTCGACGAACCGTTCTACAGCCTGCGCAATCGCCACTTCAATAGTGCCTCGCGAGAGTTGAACATCGAGCACGGCGTGCCGGCGTTGTCGCTGTGCCAGGACCTCAGTGGCCACACATTGCTGCGCGGTTTTCACATTGATGGCGCATGGACAGGAACGGCCGCCTCCGAACTGTTGTCGCGAGCGCGCCTGCTGTTCATTGCCGCCCATGCCCAGCGCTTTTGCGACACAGTGATTACCGAAATCGTCGGTTACAGCAGCGATGAGGGACATTCACCCTTCTGGGATGCCGTGGGCAAGCACTTCTTCGACCTGCCCTACGTCGAAGCAGAGCGCTTGTGTGGCCTGGAAAGCCGGGCGTTCCTCGCCGAATTGATGCCGCAATATCCGATCTACGTGCCCATGCTGCCCCAAGCCGCACAGGACTGCATCGGCCGGATTCACCCCGATGGCCAGGAAGCCTTCGATATTCTTCAGCGCGAGGGATTCGAAACCAATCACTACGTCGACCTTTTCGACGGCGGTCCAACCCTGCTGGCCCGCACGGGCAACATACGGTCCATCGCCCAAAGCCAAACCACCCAGGCCAGCCCCGGTGCGTTCATCGACGCTCGAGGGCGTTACCTGGTCAGCAATGATTCGCTGGAGAACTTTCGCGTCATCATTGCAGAACTGGACTACCTGCCCGGAAAACCCGTGACCCTCGATGCCACGATGTGTGCAGCGTTGAAGGTGACCGAGGGCCGTCAGGTTCGGTTGATTGCCCTGTGAGCATCGTTGTGTGCGGTGCCCGACAACGATCCCCGTACAAACCCGAAGCGGGAGCGGCATCATGATTGTTCGACCGGCCCAGGTGACCGACCTGCCTGCCCTGCTCGCGTTGGTTCGGCTTGCGGGCCGAGGGATGACGACTTTGCCGGCCGACGAAGAACGACTGAACTACCGATTGCGATGGGCAAAAAGAACGTTCGCTGAGCAGGTCGAACGTGCCGATGCGGATTACCTGTTCGTACTCGAAGACGACGATCAGCAAGTGGTGGGCGTGAGTGCCGTGGCGGGAGCCGTTGGCCTGCGCGAACCCTGGTACAACTATCGGGTCGGTCTGACGGTCAGCTCATCCCCGGACCTGGGGATCCAGCGACACATTCCGACCTTGTTCCTGAGCAATGAAATGACCGGGCAATCGGAACTCCGCACGTTGTTCCTGCGCCCCGACCAGCGCCTGGGCAGCCACGGTCGACTTCTATCCCTGAGTCGCCTGTTGTTTGTCGCGGAGTTCCCGAGCTTGTTTGGCGACAAACTCATCGCCGAGCTGCGCGGCAGTGCCGACGCACAGGGCTGTTCGCCCTTCTGGGACAGCGTGGGCCGCCACTTTTTCCAGATGGATTTCAGCCACGCCGATCACCTGTCCGGGTTGGGCAACAAATCGTTCATCGCCGAACTGATGCCACGCCAACCCATTTACACCTGTCTGCTCACAGAACAGGCTCAAGCCGTGATCGGCAAACCTCACGCCAACAGCGAAGCGGCACTGAAAATCCTCAGCGACGAGGGTTTTGACCACAAAGGTTATATCGACATTTTCGACGCCGGCCCGGTCATCGAAGCCCCGACCTCCGGCATTCGCACCGTGCGCGACAGTCAATTGCTTGATTTGGCCATTGGCGCCCCGGACGAGCAGGCGCCGCTGTGGCTGATCCACAACCGCCGACTGGAAAACTGTCGCATCACTGCTGCCCGGGCTCGACAATCAGGGCACAGTCTGGTGGTTGATCGTCTCACCGCCAAACGCCTGCAATTGCGACCCGGCGATTCTGTTCGAGCCGTCCCCTTGCTCAAACAACAGCAGCAGGCAGTGGCGGCGTAACACCTCAATTGCCTGGCGTGCCGTTGGTCGCTCAACCCAAGCCGACATCCCCCGGACATACCCGCGTTTACCTTGAAACAGACAATGGCACACACCAAAAGGCAGCAATCACGGCAAATTCGTCATCATTCTCGACTCGCCAGCGTGATAGCCTTTTACAACTTCGGCGTTGACACTTTTGCTCAAGCCCTTCCATTTCCATTGGTGGAACTCATATGTCCAGGCTGTCTCATCAAGATTTGCGCCACAATTTTCGCCAGCTGTTCGCGTCCAAAACCTGCTATCACACCGCATCGGTCTTCGATCCGATGTCGGCGCGCATCGCCGCCGACCTGGGGTTTGAGGTAGGCATCCTGGGAGGTTCGGTTGCATCGTTACAAGTGCTGGGCGCCCCCGACTTTGCCTTGATCACCCTCAGTGAGTTCGCCGAGCAGGCCACCCGTATCGGGCGTGTCGCCCAGTTACCGGTCATCGCCGACGCCGACCATGGCTACGGCAATGCATTGAATGTGATGCGTACCATTGTCGAACTGGAACGTGCCGGCATCGCGGCCCTGACCATCGAAGACACCCTGCTGCCCGCCCAATTCGGCCGCAAATCCACCGACTTGATAACCGTCGCCGAGGGCGTCGGCAAGATCCGCGCGGCACTGGAAGCTCGCTGCGATTCGGAAATGGCAATCATTGCCCGCACCAACGCAGGGATCCTGCCGGTGCAGGAAATCATCAGCCGCACCAAGCAATACCAACGCGCCGGTGCCGATGGTATTTGCATGGTAGGGGTAAAGGATTTCGATCATCTGGAGCAAATCGCCGAACACCTGAGCGTCCCGTTGATGCTGGTGACCTACGGCAACCCGCTGCTGCGTGACGACAAACGTCTGGCCGAACTTGGCGTGCGCGTGGTAATCGACGGCCACGGCGCCTACTTCGCCGCCATCAAGGCGACCTACGACAGCCTGCGCGAACAACGCCAGATCTTCACCCAGGCCTCTGACCTGAGCGCTACCGAACTGACTCACACCTACACTCAGCCTGAAGAGTACATCCGCTATGCGGAGGAATTCATGAGCGTCAAGGAGTGATGAGCAGGCGGTAGTCAGGCGGCGACAGTGGGATCAGGGGATCAAACCGAGCCGAGCAGCTCATGCCGTGGCCTGTCGTCACGGCAACAGATCACCCGATTACGCCCCGTGCTCTTGGCTTCATACAGCGCCTGATCCGCATCATTGAGCCACAGGGTCGCGTCGGTGTGGCCTGCGTTGAACGCCGCAAGACCAATACTCAGGCTGACCTTCAACGTCGGATTCTGTTCATAACCCAGGGTGGCGAAGCGATCACGCAAGCCCTCCATGACAGCAGCGGCACTGCTCAGGGGCAGGTCCGGCAGGATCACGCAAAATTCATCGCCGCCATAACGCCCGGCGACATCCGTGGCCCGCAGGTTGTGTTTGAGCATCTTGCTCAGTTGCCGCAACACGATGTCTCCGGCGACGTGACCGTAGGTGTCGTTGATGATTTTGAAATGGTCGATGTCGATCAGGGCAATCGCCCCGCCCTGGCGTTGCCGCTGGCAGCGCTGGAATTCCACTTCCAGCTGGTCCTTCCAGGCGCCGTGGTTGAGCAATCCGGTCAGGCTGTCGGTGCGGCTCAGGGCCAGTAACTCGCGTTTTTGCCGCCCGAGGGTATAAGCCTGGCGATAGCAGATCCAGCCCAGCGCCAGCGGATAAAGACACATCAGCGGCAAACAGGCGTAGAGCTGGATCTGGCTGGTTTCGGGAACCACGACGGGGCTGAAAAACAGCCAGCCGACGCCCATCCCGAGTACCTGCGCGGCGGTCCCCGTCAGCAGAAAGCGCAAACCGCCAATGGCGACATTATTCATCGCCATCATCGAAAGGGTGGTGGCGGCAGGCAAAGGATTGAAGTGCATGGCGACAACCCAGAACCCACCCATAAAGGCGTCCACCAACAGGTTACGCTGTTCCGCGTGGTAGGGACGCGCAACCCGACGCGACCAATGGTAGGCCAGGTGCGGCCAGAGCAACCCATTGAACAACATCAGGCCCCATACCCAAGGTGCCGGGTTCAATGGGAACATCGCCACACTCACGCATAACAAGCCCAACCCGAGGCCGAGGATGCGCGATGTGTAGAGCCTCCTGGCCAGTGAAAGTCCTTTTCCTCCCATCTTTCCCATTGGGACCTCTGCCGCACGGAACAAAACCTGATTACACCGGTGGTGCAGGTACTGTCGGAGTCTAACAGGGCAACGTCAAATAGCCATCACCGGCTAGCGGCGCATAGGCCGAGCGCTGTGTGCGAGTCTGATCGCGCCCACTTGATGAAGATCACGCGCAATACCGCTTCGTTTGGCTATACATGAAAGAAGCGTTCGCTAAACCACGAGCAAACAGGAGGCCCATGCAGACCTTTCAAGTGCTGATCATCGGCAGCGGCTTTGGAGGTCAGTGCGCCGCCGTCAATTTGCTCAAGGCCGGCATTACCGACTTCCGTGTGCTGGAGCGGCGGGACTTCTTCGGTGGCACCTGGTGCCAGAACACCTACCCCGGCGCCGCCGTCGATGTGCCTTCACCGCTGTATTCGCTGTCCTTTGCCCCCTACCGCTGGACGCAGATGTTTGCCGAACAGGCCGAACTTCATCGCTACACCGGTCATGTGATCGAGCACTTTGGCCTGCGCGAACGAGTGGAATTGCAAGCCGATGTCGAGCGTGTCGAATGGGACGATGCCGGCAAACGCTGGGCCGTGCACACTGCCGCCAAAGGCACGTTTCACGCACAATTTCTGATCAACGCCACGGGTCCCTTGAGCCAACCGGTAATTCCGCATTTCGAGGGGCAGGAACGCTTTCAGGGCAAAACCTTTCATACCAACAATTGGGACCATTCCTACGATTACCGGCAAAAACGCGTGGCCATTGTCGGCAGCGGTGCCAGCGCGGCGCAGGTGATTCCGGCGATAGCCCCGGATGTCGGGCACTTGCATGTATTCCAGCGTACGCCGCATTGGGTGCTGCCTCGGGCTGACCGCACATTCGGGCGTTTCCAGCGTTGGCTGCTCGGGATCAGGCCGGCCTACAAGCTGCTGCGCTGGATGATCTACTGGCAGTTTGAAACCCGGGTGATCGCCTTCAAATACTCGAAACCGGCGTTGCACATGGTCCAGCAAAAGGCCCTGCGCTTCATCAGGCGCCAGGTTCCCGACGGCGAACTTCGGCGAAAACTGACGCCGGACTACACCATCGGCTGCAAACGGGTGATTCTATCGAGCACGCTGTACCCGGCGCTGGCCCGCAGCAACGTAACGCTGCACAGCCGCGAACAGGCCATCGCCGCTATCGACGAAACCGGTATCGTCATGCAGGACGGCCAACACATCGATCTCGATCTGATTATCTGGTCCACCGGTTATGACGCCACCGACGGGGTGATTTCCTACCCGGTCAGCGGCAAGAACGGCACGCAACTGCGAAATGTCTGGCGCGAATTCCCCCGAGCCTACCTCGGCACTGCCCTGCCGGACTTTCCCAACCTGTTTATCGTCACCGGCCCGAACACGGGCATCGGCCACACCTCGGCGCTGTTCATCATCGAATCGCAAATGAACTACATCCTCGACTGCATTCAAACGTTAAAAGCACAAGGTTTGCGCAGCATTGAAGTTCGCCCGGAAGCAGAACGTACCTACACTGAAATGATCCATAGAGAAATGGAGCGCACGGTGTGGAAGTCGGGAGGCTGCCACAGTTGGTATCAAAGCAAGAGCGGTCATGTGATTGCCATGTTTCCGGGGTTCAGTTTCAGCTTCCACCGCTTGACCCGAACCTTGAAACCGGCCGATCACATTTTGTCCTGATTCGTCAGAAGGAAGGCGCCTGATGCTTTTACTGGTTGTCGCAATCGCGGTTTTCGCCGCCTGGAGCTGGTTGAGCTACCCGGCCATCGGCTATTGGATCTATGAATTGAGCACGGCCGCCGAAGCCAAGTTGTACAAGCTGCACAAGATTGTCGTGCCCATCGCCGAAATGACCGTCTCAACCTGGCAAGGTGGCCCCTACGAAGCATCCAGCAATGTGTTGATGCTGCATGGTTTTAGCGCCGATAAAAATATCTGGCTGCGCTTTGCCCGATATTTTGTCGGCAATTATCGGGTCATCATCCCCGACATCGCCGGTCATGGCGAAACCGGCTTCAAGGCCGGCGGCGGCTATGACATCCCGTTGCAGGCCAAGCGCATCATCCAATTGCTGGATGTGTGCGGCGTGGACAAGGTTCATGTGATTGGCAACTCGATGGGCGGGTATCTGGCGGCATGGCTGGCGGCAACGTACCCGGAACGCATCGTTTCGGTCGCCCTGATTGATCCGGCGGGCGTGACCGCGCCCGAACCCAGTGATCTGGAGCGGCATCTGGCCCGGGGCCACAATCCTTTCCTGATCAACTCCCGCGAAGAATTCAAATACCTCTATGCCATGACCATGGCCGATCCACCATGGGTGCCGCGCGTGGTGCTGGATGCCTTTGCCCATCGCTATGAACAGTCGCGGGACGAACTGGAAGAGATTTTTCGCGACTTCCGCGCCAGCCCGCCGATGGAGCCGAAACTCCCTTCGATCAAAGCCCCGGCCCTGCTGCTCTGGGGACGCAAGGACCGTTTGATCGATGTCAGCAGTGTGGCGATCTGGAGCAAAGGCATCGCTGATCTACGGGTAGAAATCTGGGAAGGCGTCGGCCATATGCCCATGGTCGAGGCACCGGCCGGTTCAGCCCACCTGTATCGGGAGTTTTTGGCATCGCTGCGCTCGGAAAGCCCACAGGATCAACGACTGCACTGAAGATGCAGTCCTTTGCAGAATGAAGTTCGTCAGAAACTTCGTTTGTCGGCGACGCCCAAGGCTGCGATCTTTTGATCCATCCTTCTCGTTACCGCGCCAGGAATTCTGTTCATGAACCACCCTAGCTTCGTCAGCCCTGACCTGATCCGCCAACGCTTTTCCAGAGCGATGTCCGACATGTACCGCGAAGAAGTGCCGCTGTACGGCGCGTTGATGGAATTGGTGGAACAGACCAACCGTCACGTGCTCGACAGCGATCCACAAGTGGCGCAGCAGTTGAACAGCACTGGCGAAATCGAACGCCTGGACCTGGAGCGCCACGGTGCGATCCGAGTCGGCACGGCCGCTGAACTGGCCACCCTCGCCCGCCTGTTCGCGGTGATGGGCATGCAACCCGTGGGATATTACGATTTGACCCCGGCCGGCGTCCCCGTGCACTCCACGGCATTTCGTGCCGTGCATGAAGCAGCGTTGCAGGTCAGCCCGTTCCGTGTTTTCACCTCGCTATTGCGCCTGGAACTGATCGAAGATCTTGAGTTGCGGGCCTTCGCCCAGTCGGTTTTGGATAAACGGTCGATCTTCACCCCGACTGCGCTCACGTTGATCGAGCGCGCCGAGACCCAGGGCGGTCTCACCGAACAAGAGGCGGTAACATTCGTCGAGCAGGCGCTGGAAACCTTCCGCTGGCACCACAGTGCCACTGTGACCGCCGAGCAATATCAGAAGCTCAGCGCTCAGCATCGCCTGATCGCCGATGTCGTGGCTTTCAAGGGGCCGCATATCAATCACCTGACTCCGCGTACCCTGGACATCGACATCGTCCAGGCACAAATGCCTGCCCATGGCATCACCCCCAAAGCGGTAATCGAAGGTCCGCCCCGTCGTCAGTGCCCTATTCTGCTGCGCCAGACCAGTTTCAAGGCACTCGACGAACCGGTCGCGTTCATCGACCAAGCCCAAACACGCGGCAGTCACAGCGCCCGTTTTGGTGAGATCGAACAACGTGGCGCTGCGCTCACGCCCAAAGGCCGGGCGCTGTATGACCGCCTGCTCAATGCGGCGCGGGATGAACTCAAGGATTTCCCCAATGAAGCCAATGCCAAGCGTTACAACACGCTGATGGCGCAACACTTCAGCGAATTTCCCGACACCTACGAAGACATGCGCCGTCAGGAACTGGCGTACTTTCGCTATTTTGTGACAGAAAAAGGCCTGGCAGCAGCCGAGCTGAAAACCTTGCCTCTGGAAGATCTGGTCAGCAACGGCTATCTGCGAGTTGAACCGTTGGTGTACGAAGATTTCCTGCCGGTCAGCGCGGCGGGGATTTTTCAGTCAAATCTGGGGGACGCGGCGCAGACCCACTATGGCGTGCATTCCAATCAGCAAGCGTTCGAGAGAGCCCTGGGGCGCCCGACCATTGATGAATTGGGGTTGTATGCCGAGACCCAGCGGCGCTCGATCGAGCAGTGTTTTGCCTCGTTCGTACACTGACACTGGACTGACTGCGGGAGCGAGCACGCTCGCTCCCGCAGAGTGGGTTATTTCAGTTTCGCCAATAGCGCTTCAGCCGTTGCCTGTGACGACGCCGGATTCTGCCCGGTCAGCAACAGACCATCCGTGAGCACATAGCTTGCCCAGTCCGGGCCCTTGGAAAAAATCCCGCCTTTGGCCTTGAGCTCGTCTTCGACCAGAAACGGCACGACGTTGGTCAATTGCACGGCGTCCTCCTCACTGTTGGTGAACCCCGTCACCTTCTTGCCTTTGACCAAGGGCTGGCCGTCGGCGCTCTTGGCATGCCGTAAAACACCCGGGGCATGGCAAACGGTCGCGACCGGTTTGCCGGCGTTGTAAAAAGATTCGATCAGGGCAATCGAATGCTTGTCTTCGGCCAGGTCCCAAAGCGGACCATGGCCTCCGGGATAGAAAATCGCATCGTAATCGCTGGCCTTGACCGAGCTGAGCAGCACGGTGGATGCCAAGGCCGACTGCGCAGCCGTGTCCTTGCGAAAACGCTCGGTGGCTTCAGTTTGTGCATCCGGTTCGTCACTTTTCGGGTCCAGCGGTGGTTGCCCGCCTTTGGGTGAAGCCAGGGTCAACTGAGCGCCGGCATCCTTGAAGGCGTAATACGGTGCCGCGAATTCCTCCAGCCAGAATCCGGTTTTCTTGCCGGTGTTACCCAATTGATCGTGGGACGTTAAAACCATCAGGATTTTCATGTCGTCACTCCGTCTCGGGACTGTAATGGTGGCTTATAGCCGTGATGCGCCGAAAACTGCCCGCTTGGCACGCTGCAGGTTCTCGGCGCGAGGTGGATCATTCGGTCTGTCGGGCGATTCGACAAGGTGCGCCACAATTCGACCTGTATTGCGCAGCAACCTGCGCAGATATCGAGGTGTTTTAGCGAAAGAACGTTCCCCTGAATTGACTCGACCTGCGGCCTCAGGGGCTTCGCGGCTTATGGCACGGACCTTGTTAATCGTGAGACCCCCATCAGGCGAACGTGCCTTTCGGGAGCCTCACTTTACTCTAGCAAGGAGAGCATCCATGGCTACACCCGCGTATATGTATGTGAATGGCGTGACACAAGGCTTGATCACTGACGGTGCTTTCACGGCTGACTCCGTTGGCAACATCTTTCAGGAAGGTCGTGAAAATGAGGTCATGGTTCAAGGTTTCAGCCACGAACTGACAATGCCGCGCGATCCGCAATCTGGTCAAACAACAGGCCTACGCATTCACAAACCGGTAATAATCACGAAGGTCTTCGACAAATCTTCGCCCTTACTACTGCAGGCGTTGACGACGGGTGAAGTGATGACATCTGTCCTGATCAAATGGTACCGCATATCGATAAAGGGGACTCAAGAGCACTACTACACCACCGAGCTTGAAGATGCGATCATCGTCCATATCAAAGATTACATGCACAACTGCCAGGATCCGGCGAATTCGCATTTCACGCATTTACAAGACGTGCACTTTACCTATCGAAAAATAACCTGGACCCACGAAGTAAGTGGTACTTCGGGCTCCGATGACTGGCGCTCGCCGGCAGGCTGATGTGCTCGTGCAATAACTATCGAACCGCTTTTTTCCGGTCTAATTTATAGATCGTATTGGAGAAGCCCCATACGCAAAGAAGAGTTCGCCCAGTGCAATGGCCTCGGCATCCCTGCACCGGTAAAGAGCCGCAACACTGGGCGAACGAGACGCATATTAAATCAACGCCTGGAAGTTGTCCGCGAATATAAACATGAAATTTACAGATACATATTTATCAAATGTCGACTCCAATATAATTTGCATCACTCACTGAACTCACCAGCTCGTTAAAAACAGTGAATATCCCTGTACAAGTTGTACAGGAACATTCAACCGATAGAGCAGATACTCAACTTTTTCGTGTGGTGACCTTCAGTATATCGGTGTAAACCACATTCACCGTCTGGCCTTTCTTCAGATCCTTTAGCTTGGCTTGCATTTCAGGTCTTACGACATCGATCGTCTTGGACTGGCCTTTGGGGTTCTCGAAGGTCACCCGATTGTTCTTCACATCGATGTCGGTGATCTTCAGTTGTACCTGTACCTGACGGTAGGCTTCACCCCCCGGATTGGCGCTGCCGGGCGCGGCGCGGGCTTCACCGGTTCGCTCGATGCTGCCCGGCAAGCCTTTGTCGATATCGGTGTCGAGGTAAGCCGCCACAGCGCGGGTGACCTCAATGTCCACTTGGTCGCCGGCCTTCAGGTTGCCGAGGTTCTTGGCCTTCTCGGTCAATTGCACATGCACCTGATTGCCTTCAGGCCCCTCAAGCACGACTTGATGATTGGCGGCATCGACCGACACGACTTTGGTGGTGATTTGATCTGCTTCCACGACAGCAGACAGCGGGATGTCAGCCGCAATGACACTCAGGCTGGTGGCAGAGAGCAAGGTGGCAAGGGTGATGGCTTTGGTCAGTGCGTGAAGTTTCATAGGCAGAACATTCCCTGTGATCATTGGCGACAAACGGCTTTGAACCCGGGTTAAAAGCCGCGTGCGAATGAGCATAGACGCTGTTGCGCGAGTTCGACGCTAATCTGCATTCTTCGCGGTTTCTTGCGCTGTCGACTCTCCGCTGCGGGTGCCCTTGCCACTTTCCTCGCGCCGCGTCGGATCGGTTGGACGCAGGGCATCGTTGTCGCGTTCTGTTTCCCCCGGTGGACGGGGCTCGTCGGGGTTTTCTGATTCCGGTGTCGGTTTCATGGCGTATTCCTCATGCCTCGGGGTCTTCGACTTCCCGGGCAACGTTGATGGCCGGTGAGCCTTTGTGGGACTGCTCCGCTCTGGCTCGCAAGTCTTGCCACTGTTGAAGGTCAACCGCGCCCTGACCCAGCAAATCGTCGGCCAGACGCAGCAATTCCATGTAATGCGCGTCCGGGGATTGTTGCCAGTAAGCCTGGTCTTCAAACAGGCGCTGCCATGCGTCAAGGTCGGGTGGGGTGAGGTCTTCGCGCATGACAGTCTCCGGTCTGTGGCCTTCTTGATTTAGGAGGCCCGCGAACATCAGAGAGTTCCGGCTCAATACCCGGTCATTTCCAGATACCCCTGCCCTTTATGGCTGCCGCTCAAGCGCACCGGGCCTTCCCAGTAAGGAATGCGCAAATCCATCCAGGCCCCGGGATTGAGGGCGTTGATGACGATGTCGAGGTGTTTGTCGGGAATCCGGATCGACCAGCGCACCGGCATCTCGCGCCCTGCCACCGTAGCGGTGTCCTGCGGGACGAGGCGGATGTCGCCGGCCCTTAGCAGTTGCGTCTGGCCTCGGGCATCGATCCACGTTCCAGTCAAATAGGGCTCACCGTCCTTGTGCCGCATGCGATAGAGCATCACTTGTTCGCCACTCTCCAGGTGCAGGGAAAACCAGTCCCACCCGGTCTGATTGGCCGTCAGCGGCTGGCTGCTCCATTCGCGGTCGAGCCACGCGGGGCCGCTGACTTGATACGGCTTGCCGTCGATCTCAAGCGTGCCGCTGGCCTGGAAAAACGGTTGGCTGTAGTAATACGACGCCTGGCCTTGCTCGGATTTTTGGCTAAACCCCTGGTCACCTTGCAACACCAGCGGTTGGGTCGACGTCAGCCGCAATCGATAACTGAAGGCTTTGTCCCGGGCACTGAGTTGCAGGTCGGTCAATGGGTTTTCAGAAGAGGCCTGGCTGCTGAACACCCAGTCGTCGATCCACGCGCTGAACGGCGTCAGGCTGACGCCCGCCTGACCGACGCCCCCCCGGGCATAACGTTCGGCTGCATGATGTGCCGTCGCCGAGGTCACTGCTGCATGCCCGAGCCAGATCGTCTGATTCTCCCAGCCCTTGACCTCGGGTGTGGCTTTCAAGGCACTGCGAAACAATGTCCACTGCGCGCCGAATTCGTGACCCTGCGGGTCCTTGAGGTTGGCGGTGACGTACCACCACTCGATCCGGAAACCGTCATGAGGGCCGTGATCCGCCGGGAAGCTGAACACTCGACCGGGCACCACCTTGGTGAATGCACTCGCTTGATTGCCCAGCCCCGCAAAGCCTTTTTCCGATGGCGCCGGTTGCTCGCAACCGCTCGACAAGACTGCCAACAGGCACACGACGCACTTAATCCTCATGGGCAAAAGTCCTCAGCAGGTCCGCTGGCTGCGTGCGGTACAACGCGTAAAGCGGCCATGCCGACGCCAGCAACGTTGCCAGCAATGCCAGCCCCATCAACTGCAGCAATTGCAGCGGGAACACCCGCAGTGGCAAGCGCCAGCCGAACGCCTGAACGTTGATCACCGTGTCGAGACACCAGGCCAACGCAATGCCCAACGGCAGTGCCAGCGCCAGGGTCAGCACTGCCAGCAACCAGGTTTGCCCGAGGTTGAGCCGCATCAATTGCTGTCGCGTCACCCCCAGCGCCCATAATGGCGCCAGTTGCCCGAGGCGGCTCTGACTCTGGGTCAGCAGGCTGATGAACAACGCCACGCCGGCCACGCACAGGGTCAGGCTGTTGAGGGCGGCGGTGGCGGCGAACGTTCGCTCGAATACTTGCGTGGACCATCCCTTGAGCCGCGCCTGATCGACGATGCGGCTGTCTTCAAGGTCAAAGCGCGCCTGCAAGGCCTGTACGAACGGTGCAATCAACGTCGGCTCGATGCGCAGATTGAAACGGTTCGGCGTCAATTGCGGCCAACCACGCAACAGATGATTGATGTTCACCAGCACGTGGCCCTTGGGATTTCCGTAATCGGCGTAGATCCCGATGATGCGCGGCGACCACGGGCCATTGGGCGTCGCCATCGACAGATGATCGCCCAAGCCGACCTTCAAACGCCGGGCCAGCTGTTCGCTGAGCATCACCGCGTCGTCCGTCGCCAGCTGCTCCCAGGGCTTGTCGCCCAAGGCTTCGAGCAGTGGCCAGTGCTGGCGATAGGTCGGGTGATCGATCACCCCGAACACATCCGCCGGCCAACCTTGCAATTGAATCGGCACTTGCCAGTTGGGCAATACCGCCGTGAGTTGCGGCTGCTGCATCAGCCAGCCGTGCAGCTCCCGGGCCTGGGTCGGGTTTTGTGGATTGAGGTAAAGCTCGGCGGTCAGCCGTTGTTCCAGCCAGTCGCTGAACGTCTGGCGAAAACCGGCGGTCATGCTGCCGGCCCCGATGTTCGCCGCCAGCGCCAACAGCAGCGCCATCAGCGCCAGGCTCAGGGCCGGTAACTGCTGGCGGCAATCGGCGAGAAACCACTGGCCGAGCACCGACCGAGCGCGATGCAGCAGCAGATTGAGCAGCGCATCGAGCACCACGGGCAACGCCAGTGCCGCACCGATCAACAGTGTCGCCATCAACAAAAACCCGCTGATCAGACTGTCACCCAACACCAGCGCCAACCCGGCGCTTGCCAGGGCTATCGCCGCCACCCAGCCCTGGCGCCGCAACCAACGCGCATGCGCCTGATGCCACGCCTGCGGATCGGCCAGGGCCAGCAATGGCAAACGCGACGCCCGCCACAGACTGTTGGCACCGGCGAGCAAAGCGCCCAACAGGCTTAACCCTATGCCGCCGAGCCACCACAGCGGGCTGAGGTTCAACTGCCCCGCCACTTCCGCGCCGTACAAGCCGCGCAGGCTGGCGGCGACATCCGGCAGCAACACGCCGGCCAGTAAATAGCCGCTGACCACCCCGGCCAACCCGCCTACCAGGGCCAGCCCACCCAGTTCGACGGCGAGACAGGTGATCAGCATCCGCGCACTGACGCCACAGGCACGCATCGTGCGCAGCAAACCACGGCGCTGTTCCAGGGCGAGGCCGATGGCTGCATGCACGATAAAGAGTCCGACCACGAACGACAGAAACCCCAACGCATTGAGATTCAGATGAAAGCTTTCGGTCAGGCGTGCCAGATTGTTTTCTTCAGCGCTGCTTTTGAATTGCAGTTGTCCCTTGAACGCATCGGGAAGTGGCGCAATGAAATCCTTGGGCAGTAACAACCGCGACAGCTGTTCCGGCAAACCGAGAATCTGTTGGGCAAACCCGATGTCCACCAGCAACACCCCCGGGGCCATATCGGTTTGCGCATGCAGGGGCGGCAACGATGTCCCGCTTACGCTCAAAGGTCGGTCACCTTCTTTCAATCCCAATGACTGCAAGGTCGATGGCGCAATCCAGGTACTTCCCGGCGCAGTAAAGAACTCGACCACCTGTTCGATTGCCAACGCCTGGCCCGCCACCGGCGAACCACCCGGCAGTGACACCGGTTCGATGCCCATCAGTTGCAGCCGTTGATCTTCATGGTCCTTGAGCGTCAGCCTTCCCTGCAGTACCGGCGACACCGGCCAACCGGCGCGACGCAGGTCGACAAACCATTGCTGCGGGAACGTCCCGCCAGCGGTTGCACTGAGGCTGGCCTGGGGTTCACCGCCAATCAGCTGGCTGGCGCGGGCGTAGCTTTCTCGCGCCTGGCTGTTCAACGCTTGCACGCCGGTCAGCAGACTGGTGGCCAGCCACAGCCCGGTCAGCACACTGAAAAACTGCACTGGATGCTGTCGCCAGTGACTGAGCAGCGCGCGCAGGGTTTCGCCGAAGATGCGCATCTCAGCGACCGTCCACACCGAGCAGACGACCACCGTGCAGCACCACTTTTTCTGCCAGCTGCGCCGCCACGCCCTGACTGTGAGTGACCATCAACAGCGTCGTGGTGCTGTCGTCGAGCAACGCCAGCAATAAGCGCAATACCTCGGCACTGGTGGTTTCATCCAGGCTGCCGGTAGGTTCGTCGGCCAGCAACAGCTTCGGCCGTGAGGCCAAGGCTCGCCCCAGTGCAACACGCTGCTGCTGACCGCCGGACAATTGCTCCGGATAACGTTTGAGCAACTCGCCCAGCCCCAAACGTTGCACCAGATGCGCCTGCCAGCGTGGATCATGACGACCGGCAAGCCGCGCCTGAAAGGCCAGGTTGTCCTCCACCCGCAGGCTGCCGATCAGGTTGAACTGTTGGAACACCAGGCCGATTTCGGTGCGCCGCCACTTCGCCAGTTGCCCTTCGTTCATCTGTTCCAGACGATGCTCACCGCTGCGGATACTGCCGCGGTCGACCTTGTCCAGGCCAGCGATCAGGTGCAGCAAGGTGCTCTTGCCGCTGCCCGACTCGCCCATCAACGCCAGGCTGCTGCCGGGCTTGAGCGTCAGGTCGACACCTTGCAGCACCGGCAACGGCCCCTGCGGCGTGGCGTAGCTTTTGAAGACACCCTGGACCTCAAGCATGAGAGAACCCGTTCGATTGGCGTGGGCCAAGGATAGCGGGCCTGAATGGTTTTTGTCCGTTGGCGATTGCCATCTGGAACGGGCGCCGCCCTACCCTCGAGGCTGGTCTGACCATAACGATAAAAAACGGAGACGCCATGCCACGTTTTACTTTTAGCCCCCGCGGCCTGCTGGCCTGCCTGATCACCGCGTGCCTGACGCAATCGGCGATGGCCGCCGATGCACCAGTCGCCGCCAGCGCGCAAACCGCCGCCAGCAACAGTGCCGTGTTGCAACAACTGCCCTTTAGCGATCGCACTGACTTCGAGTCGGTGGGCAAGGGCTTGATTGCGCCCTTCAAGGGCCAGGTCAAGGATGCCGCCGGCAAGGTCATCTGGGATGTCCAGGCTTATGACTTCCTGCTCAAGGACCAGGCTCCGGATTCGGTCAACCCGAGTCTTTGGCGTCTGGCTCAACTCAATGCCCATGCCGGGCTGTTCGAAGTCAGCCCGAAGATTTACCAGGTGCGTGGTCTCGACGTGGCCAATATGACCATCATCGAGGGCGATGACGGGTTGATCATCATCGACCCGCTGACCATGGCCGAAACCGCCAAAGCGGCGCTGGCGCTGTACTACCAGAACCGTCCGCAGAAACCGGTGGTGGCGGTGATCTACAGCCACACTCACGTAGACCATTTCGGTGGTGTACGCGGGGTGATCGACGAGGCCGACGTAAAGGCCGGCAAGGTCAAGGTGTTCGCCCCCGCCGGGTTCATGGAACACGTGATGAGCGAGAACGTGTTTGCCGGCAATGCCATGAGCCGTCGCGCGCAGTACCAGTTCGGCAGTCTGTTGCCTCGCGGTGAAAAGGGCCAGGTCGATGCAGGTCTGGGCAAAAGCACGCCGAGCGGCGGCACCATCACCCTGATCGCGCCGACCGACCTGATCGACAAGGAACTGCAAACCCGCACTATCGCCGGGCTGGAGGTAGAGTTTCAGCTCACACCGGGTACCGAAGCGCCGGCAGAAATGAACCTCTACCTGCCGCAACTGCGCGCCTTGTGCATGGCAGAAAACGCCACGCAAATGATGCACAACATTCTCACCCCACGCGGCGCGCAAGTGCGTGACGCCAAGGCCTGGGCGCAATACCTGGACAACAGCCTGGCGCGCTACGGCGACAAGAGTGACGTGCTGTTTGCCCAGCACAACTGGCCGACCTGGGGCGGCGAGCGCATCCGCACGTTCCTCGCCGACCAGCGCGACATGTACGCCTTCCTCAACGACCGTACCCTGCACTTGCTCAACCAGGGCCTGACCCCGCTGGAAGTCGCCGACGCGATCAAGAAACTGCCGGGCAGCCTCGACCAGAAGTGGTACACCCGTGGTTACTATGGCTCCCTGAGTTTCAACGTGCGGGCGGTGTACCAGCGTTACCTGGGTTTCTACGATGGCAACCCGGCCAACCTCAACCCGTTACCCCCGGTGGACAGCGCCAAACGCAGCGTCGAGGCCATGGGCGGTGGCGTAGCGGTGTTGGAGAAAATGCGCGCCGCCATGGCCAAGGGCGATTACCGTTGGGCGGCGCAACTGGGCAATCAGTTGCTGTTCAGCGAACCGGATAACGCCGACGCGCGCACAGCCCAGGCCGAGACATTGGAGCAACTCGGTTATCAAAGCGAAAACGCTACCTGGCGCAACATGTACCTGACCGGTGCCATGGAGCTTCGCAACGGCGTACCAACCCATGCGGGCTCGTCGGTATCGGCCGACATGGTGCGGGCGATGAGTCCTGAGATGTTTTTCGATTTCCTGGCCATTCGCCTGGACAGCGACAAAGCCGTTGGCCACGACATGACCCTGAACTGGACGTTCGAAGAGCCGAACAAGGATTTCACCCTGACCCTGCGCAACGGCGTATTGACCCACCGCCCTGGCCTCGACCCGCAGGCCGATGCATCAGTGAGCATGAGCAAGACAACGCTGGAGCAGATCAGCCTCAAGCAAACGGACTTCCCGACGGCGATCCACAAAGGCCTGGTCAAACTGCAAGGCAATGGCAAGAAGCTTGGCGAATTGATGAGCAGCCTGGACACCTTTGCGCCGCAGTTCAATATCGTCACGCCTTGATCGGATGACGCGGGAAAACCGCGTCGCCCCCATCGCGAGCAGGCTCACTCCTACCCAGGCCAGGTTGATCACAACATTTGTGAACAACACGAAACTCTGTAGGAGCACCTGAGCAAGGCTTGCCCGCGATGACGGCGGCACATTCAACATCCATGGTGCCAGACATTTCGCCATCGCGAGCAAGCTGTGCTCCCACAGGGGATTTGTGCCGAGCACAACAACTGCGGCCACTTCAGCACCTGTGCCAACCTGCTGGCGATGGCTTTGCCCTCACTGCACAGAAACCGCTTCCACCAACGGCATCCGCCAGCGCTGTTCAATCACCTCTGGCTTGGGTCCGTACAGGCGCAGGATCAACGTAAACGCGCCCTGCGCTGGCGTTGGTAACCAGTTGTTCGACGACTCGGGCGCTGAGGTCTGCATGACCAGTGTCACCCCGCCATCCTCATCCACTTGCAATGCATCGCGACTGCTCAGGCAGTAACGGTCTATGGGATTGGCGACCAATTGCCGGTCCGGTAAGTCGTACAACGTCAGCGACCAGAACTCGCTGGCCGGCGGCAATTGTCCCGGTGCAAACCGCAATCGATAACGGCGCCCGCCCTGCAACGGCTGTCCCTGACTGTCCAGGCGAGCACCGGTGTAGAACGCCTCTTCGACGCTGTTGCCGTAGATTCCGACATTCGCAGCGACCGCTCGATTCAAATAGTTGCCGTGCAGCGCTTCACGGTTGCCAAATAGGCCCAGCGTGGTGCGCGTTTGACTGACCGCGGTTTGCAGTTGCGCCTGTGCGTCCGCTACCCCGGCCATCAAGGCGTCACGTACGTCCGTGGTCAGGGCTGCCACATCGAATGCCTGACCGGGCACGATGCCGATCCGGGCAAAGCGTGCTCGCAACGCCTGCTCTGATGGCGGGGTCGGGCACAGCGTGAGGATCTGATTCAGCGTCGCGATAAATTCCGGACCCAAACCGGTCTTGCTGTCCCAGGGTTGCCAGGCAATCGTCGGGGCCGATACCGGTGGTGCGCTGGCGGTGTATTCATGCAGGGCACGCAAACGGTATTGCTGCTGCAAGGCGCGCACGGCCGGCAGGTCGTCAGCGTTCTTCAGCCCGGTGCGCCCGAGGATCATGACAATCGCGGTTTCACTACGCAGCACAGCCTTGACCCCTTCCGGCGTCGGGCCTTGCCAGTCCGGTCCGACAATCAGGTAATCCCCCGCTTCGCGACCGGTGCTGAGCACGCCGACATAGGCAAAGTTATGGGTGTACTGATCGACCAACTGGTGCACGTAGTAGCGGTCGGCAGCAACCGCCGGCACGCTCAGTACCTGCGGTTCGCTGCGCAGGTCCAGCCAGGCCCAGGAGTACGGTGTGTCGTTGTTCGGCGTAACGATTTCGCGGTTGTTCGGGGTGTACAACGCGCTGTAGTGACGGAAACGATTGAAGCCGCCGACATAGGCCGGCGCACTTGGATCAAGCGCCTGCTTTTCCAGGGTCTGGTAATGCATGAGCATCGGGTAGGCGTAGATCCAGGCCTCCCGGGCAATCGTGCGCAGCTCATCGGAACCGCTGGCCAACAACCAGCGCGGCAACATCAAGCCACCCCCCAACACGCCCATGCCACCCAGTACACGGCGGCGACTGACGAACATGTTCATGGCTCGACCCTCGCGATAGCAGGCAGCGGATAGCTGCCGTCCAGCGCCCCGCCCTTCGGCAGATACAGGCGCAACAACAGGTTGAATGGGCCTGCGGGCGTCGGCAGCCAGTTGCTTTGCTGCGCTGGTGCATTGGCTTGCAGGATCAGGGTCAGGCCGCCGTCGGCGTCGTATTGCAAACCCGGACTGCGATCACCCAGCGAGTAACGCTCGATCGGATTGGCCGCAAGCAATTGCGTCTTGCCGTCGTACAGGGTCAACGACCAGAAGGCATTCACCGGCGGCAACTGCCCGGCCGGGAAGTGCAGACGATAGGCATATCGGCCATCCAACAACTGCCCCTGACCATCGTGCAGCGCCATCGGGTAGACCGCTTCCAGCGGATCGTTGGCGTAGATGTAGCGCCAGGCGACGGCCGCGCGAGTCAGGTCGTCATCGCCGAATTTGCCGACATTGCTCGGCGAGCGAAGCCAGCCTTGCTGCTCCACCGAGATCTGGCTGGACGCGGCGCGCACCTGGTCTCGCCCCGCTTCGGCACCTTGGGCAATGGCTGGGTTGAGGTCTTTTGGCGGGGCGAACGCTACGCCGGGTTTCACCCCGATGGCAGCGAAACGCTTGAGTTTTGCTTGCTCGCTGGCCGTCCATTGATGCAACGGCGCCAGCGCATTGAAGGTGCTGAACAAAGCCTGCGCCGGGCCTTGTTTGGTGTCCTGATAGGTCGGCAGGTGCAGCGGCGCCATCGGCTCAGGCGTTGCACTTGCGATCACTTTGGACAACGGCTGCAAGGCATAGCCCATCAACACTTTTGCGGCCTCCTGCTGATCTGCTTTGCCTTTGACTTCGGTTCGCCCGAGCAAAAACACCAGGCGACTCGGCGAACGAATCACACCGTTGAATCCGCTTGGCAGCTCACCTTTCCAGTCCGGCCCGACGATCAGGTAGCGCCCGGCCTGATCGCCGGTAGCGCGGGTGCCAATGTAGTCGAGGTTATCGGTGCGCATGTCGACCAACTGGAAGCTGTAGTAGCGCCCCTGCACCGCCGGCACTTGCAACACCTGTGGTTCCGCGCGCAAGTCGAGCAAGGCCCGGGAATAGAATGTGTCGTTGTTTGGCGACACCACTTTGTTGTCCTGCGGGCCGAGCAATCGCGCTTCGCTGTAGAGGCGGTTGAACGGCAGCTTCGCGGCGATGGCGCTGAGCACCTTGTCGTGCTCGACGGTGGCGTAAGCAAACACATAGGCCTCTTGCGCCAGCGCCCTGGCCTGCGATTGATCGAGGGTTTGCGCGTGAACCGATCCCAGGCTTGCGCCCAGGGCCAGCGCGGATATCCAGTAGCGCACGGATAGATCTCCTTACGGGTGATGAATGATCGTTCCCACGCTCTGCGTGGGAATGCCTCTTGTGACGCTCCGCGTCACGCTTTGGGACGCGGAGCGTCCCGGGCTGCATTCCCACGCAGAGCGTGGGAACGATCGAACGACGACGCGGAGCGTGGGAACGATCGACAAAAAAGGGTTACTTGGCCCAGCGCCGCAGGTCCGACGGGGTGTAGTCGTCGGTCTTGGCGGCAAAGCCGACACGCATCGGCTCGGTCTCTTCGTTGGCCAGGCCACCGGCGTAATAACGTCCGGAAATCAGGTCATAGGAGGTTTCCAGCACGTTGTAGGTGAAGCCGTGGTCGTACTGCTGAATCGCATGCAGTTCACCGCTGCGCCACAGTTCGCCGCGGCTGTCGTACTGGTCTGATTGGGCGATCTGCCAACTGTCTTCGTCGACATAGAACCGGCGCTTGGCATAGATGTGTCGCGCGTCGGGCTTGAGGGTCGCTTCGACCACCCACACCCGATGCTTCTCGTAACGAGCCAGATCCTGATTGATATGGTTGGGTTGGATCACAGCGTCGTACTTGATGTCGCGGCTGCCGATCTTGTAGCTGTTGTAAGGGATGTACAGCTCTTGCTTGCCCACCAGTTTCCAGTCGAAGCGATCCGGCGCGCCGTTGTAGCCGTCGATGTTGTCGGCGGTGATCAGGCCGTTGCTGTAACGGGCGCTGTTGTCGTAGGCGATCATCGGTGCACGGCGCACCCGGCGCTGGCCCGGCAGGTATTGCCACGCCGAACGCGGCTCGGCGACCTGATCGATCGGCTCATGCACCAGCACCGCTTCCCCGGACAAACGCGCCGGTTCCAATACGCGGCTCTTGAACATGAACAGGATGTTCGAGTTTGCCTCCAGCCCGCCCACCGTGTCGGCGAAGTTGATCAGCGACTGATTACGCACGTAACTGGTGGCGCCGTTTTCACGCACCAATGCCGCACTGCTGATGCGCTCGTAACTGCCACCGCGATAACGGGTCATATGGTTCCACATCACCTCGAGGCCTTCGGTGGGCAGTGGAAACGGAATGCCCCGCGCATAGTCGTGCAAGCCATTGCCACCGTCGGCCATGCTGGTTTTGGCCACATTGTCACGGCTCGCCGCGAGCACGTCCTTGGGCAGGTTGGCGCTGCGGTGGCTCGGGTAGATGTTCATTTTGTAGCTGTCGGGGAAACGCTTGAACAAGGCAATTTGACCCGGGCTGAGAAACTTCTGGTACTGGCTGACGTTCTTTGCCGTGATGGTGAACAACGGTTTCTCGGCGGCATATGGATCGCTGTAACCGCCCTTGCTATCTACGATACCGGCGTTGGCGCCAAGGCCTCCGGTCCAGGCCGGAATGCTGCCGTCGGCATTGGCCGCCATCTCCGAACCCATCGGGGTCAGGGTTTTGCCCAGAGCAGCCGAATCGGTGCCTTTGGCCTGAGCCAGGCCTACGGTGCAGGCCAGGGCCAGCACGCACAATTGCATACGCATTATGATTCTCCTTAGAAGTCTGCCTTGAAGCTGACAGAGGCGAAGTCGCGGTCGTCGAGGGTGCTGTAGTCGTTGGAACCGAAGAAGGCGTTGTAGGCCAGTTCCACGCTGTAATCGTTCATGTAGACGCCGGTCAGGCTGACGCCGAGCGCTTGCTGGCCTTCCTGGAACGGCCCTTGCGGATCGTAGGAATAACCCTCGACGTCATGTCGCCAGTTGACGGCCGGAATCAGGTTGATGCCCGGCAGCACATCGCTGTATTCCAGGCTGGCGCGCAAGCGATAACCCCACGACAAATCGGTGGCGAAACCCTTGTCGGTGCAGTACTGGTTGGTCACGCCCGACGCCGCGGTGTTGCACGGCGT
This sequence comes from Pseudomonas sp. Sample_22, assembly GCF_004307635.1. Classification (NCBI taxonomy): domain Bacteria; kingdom Pseudomonadati; phylum Pseudomonadota; class Gammaproteobacteria; order Pseudomonadales; family Pseudomonadaceae; genus Pseudomonas; species Pseudomonas sp. Sample_22. The sequence goes on along the minus strand of NZ_RCNY01000094.1, from coordinate 93,793 downwards.
ACCGTTGCGCGTGGAGCTGCGGCCGAATGCCGAGTTGCGACCCAGGCGCTCGTCGCCCAGATCATCGATGTGCACCACGCCAGCCTCACCGAACAGGCTCAGGCGTGTGGCACCCAAAATGTTATCGAAGGCCTGGGTCGCCGAGGCGGTCGCCTGCCAGACGCCTTTGCGCTCCCAGCCGTCGTAACGGTCGCCACGATTGATGTTGAACCCTGTCGGCAACTGCACCCAGGAGCTGCCTGCCGCCCCGGTGATCACTGCAACGTTGATGTCCGGCGCGTTGATCGCCAGCGGCATGTTCGGCCGGTAGCTCAGCTCGCCGGCAAGGGAAATTCCGCTGTTGGGCTCGACACCGTTGAGGCTGATGCCGTACAGGCGAATATCTTCCGGAAAAGCCGCGGCATAAGTCGGCGGTTGAACGCCGCCAGGGAACGTACCGCGTACGGCGGTGTTCTTCGCATTGAGGGTGAAATACGGCAGGCGTGAGTGGTAGTTGATAAAGTAAATCGCCGCTTCGGCATCGTTGAGCGCCGGGATCATCTGGCGCAAAGCGAAACCGAATTGACCGTTGTCCGACGGCGATTCATTACCCCGCGACGGCGCGTACAAACCGCTGGTCTGCATCTGCTGATCGGTCAACACCTGGCTCAGGTACAACGGCCCGCAACCTTTCTGGATCGCATCGCTGCTGGCGAAAAATGTGCCGCAACCGTCGAGAACGCTGGGGCGCCAGTTGTATTGGTAAAAACCTTCGAGGTTGGTGGTGTCCGACAGGCCAAAGCTGAAAGACACCATCTCCACCGGCAACTGGCCTTCCTTGATCTCGACGCCAGGACGGTTGAACGCCGAGACGTCCAGCGGGTTGATCACGTTGATGCCGTTCTGGATCAGCAGCGACTCGCCCCAGGACAATACCTGATTGCCGACTTTCACGTTCAGCGGATGATCGGCCAACTGGAAGTCTTTCCAGACATAGGCATCGAGCATCTCGAACCCCTTGAACTTCGACAGATCGTCCCAGCCCGAATCGTCGAAATCCTTGAACCGACCGTTGCGGGTTTCATAGGCGTGGTCGTACCAGTATTTGAAGCGGATGAACGCGCCCTGCCCCTGGCCATCGAGGCTGAAATCGGTAAGGCCCTTGAAGATCTGCGAGATGGGGTCGCCCCGCTCGAAATTCAGCCGGTTGTCGTCGGCGCTCACGCTCGTGCCATTGGCCTGAACGCCTTGGGCTTGCAAGGCGTTGGCCCGGGTCATGAGGCTCTTGTCGGGATTTTGCGTCGACCAGCTACTGCCCAGGCTCAGCGTGGTCTTGGTCGACAGGCTCCAGTCTTCGTTGATATCGAACGTGGTCGCACAGGCGGGTCCCGTCAGTACGGCAATGATCGCCAGCGCAAGGGGTTGCGGGCGGGTGTGGCCAGGCCGGTGCAGTCGTTGGCGGACTGTGGCGGTGGCCGAGCGTTTTTTTATCATTATTAGGCTCCGGTCAGGTTTGCTCAACCTGATCACGGTGCCTGACGCTCATCGATGACACACAAGCGGTGGCCGACAAAAAGTAATCATCGGAGGTGATTTAAGGGCGGTCATGCGACCAGTCAGGCCGCCGCGATTACCCAAGCAACGGATATACAACCACCTTCAAGGCGCGCCGAACCTCTCCAGATACGCCAACAGATCATCAATTTTCTCTTGATCACTGATCCCCCAGAAAATCATCCGCGTCCCCGACACCACAGCCTTCGGATCTTCGATATACGCCGCCAGTTTCTCCCGGGTCCAGACGATTCCAGATGATTTCATGGCCTCGGAGTACTGATAGTCCGTGGTACTCCCGGCAACTCGCCCGATCACATTATTGAGCTGCGGCCCAAAAAACGCTCTCGCGGACTCCCCGACCTGATGGCAGCCACCGCACACTCGCTTGAACAGTTTGCCGCCCGCCTCGGCGTCCCCCGCCGCCTGCGCTTGCATGCTGAGCCATCCGAGGCTCAGGACGAGCGCCAACACCGCCGTTTTGTTCATGTACACCCCGTTCCACCGTCGCCTGCGATAAAAAATGCTCGCCATTTGAGCATGACCGGGATCGCTGGCATACCTGAGTATGAATCTTTAACACCTAGATGTTCGCCTGCCCAACCTATGCATGAGTGACGTGCTTTTTAAGCCAATTAAGATGGCTTGCTTGAATGTGAACAACCCCGTGACCCACCAGGTGAACATGATGAACACCCCCAAACTCGCGTTAGGCATTGCCCTCTTTTCGGCTCTCGGTTGCATCGCGGCGAACACTCAAGCGGCCGAAGCGGGAGCTACGACAACCGGTGCCGGCACCGCCGCCCACAACGTTGCCGAAGGCGCGCCCGACCGTATCAAGGAAAGACAACTGGCTGAAGGCGGCGCTGATCGCTTGCAGGAACGGCGACTCGCCGAGGGTGGTGCGGATCGCCTGCAAGAACGTCGACTTGCCGAGGGCGGCGCGGATCGCCTGCAAGAACGGCGGCTCGCCGAGGGTGGTGCCGACCGTCTGCAAGAACGGCGGCTCGCCGAAGGTGGCGCGGATCGGCTACAGGAACGTCGACTTGCCGAAGGTGGTGCGGATCGTCTCCGAGAACGGCAACTGGCCTCGGACGGTTCCGATCGACTGAAGCAGAACAACGTCGCGGCGGGCTACAACTCGATGCGCGGCACACGTGTAGCAGAAGGCGGTTCCGACCGATTGCTGCACAACCATTACGCCGATGGCAGCAATGGTTACGATGCCAGCTCCGACGTCATGCCTTACTTCTGCATGGAATGTCGCTGAAATACATAATGTGGGAGCGAGCCTGCTCGCGATGGCGGAGGAACATTCAACATCACTGTTGACTGATCTACCGCTATCGCGAGCAGGCTCGCTCCCACAGGTTATTTGCTTCAAGCGGTTTGTAATTTGGCTTCAATCCTTGAAGTCAGTGGACAGCGCCAGGTCTTTCCACTCGGCCAGTTCCTCGGCGACAAAGCGGTTCTTCGCTTCAATCCTCGCAATGGTGTCGCTGCCCAGCGCCAGACGTTGCGGTGGCTTCGGTGCATTGACCAGGGCGAGCATGGCCTCGGCGAATTTCACCGGATCACCCGGCTGCGCATGGTTGGCCGCCTCGGCATGCTTGCGCATCGCACCGACGGTTGCATCGTAGTCCGGCAGTTCCAGCGCGGTCTTTACCAGCGATTGTTCGTCGAGGAAATCCGTGCGGAAGAAGCCCGGTTCGACCACCGTGGCATGAATGCCCAGCGGCGCCAGTTCCTGATGCAGCGCTTCGGTAATGCCCTCCACCGCAAACTTGGTGGAACCATAGACCCCCCAACCCATGTAGGCCTGGTAGCCGCCAATCGAAGAGATGTTGATCACATGCCCGGCACGCTGGCGGCGCATGTGCGGCAGTACTGCACGCGTCACGTTGAGCACGCCGAACACGTTGGTGGCGAACAGTCGCTCGGTCTCGCTGGCGCTGGTTTCTTCGACTGCCCCCAACACGCCGAAACCGGCATTGTTGATCAGCACGTCGATGCGGCCAAAACGCTTGATGCCCTCGGCGACTGCCTGATGCGCTTCTTCTTCGCGAGTCACGTCCAGGCGCACAGCCAGCAGGTTTGGATGATCGCCCAGCCGGGCGATGATTTCTTCGGGTTTACGGGCGGTGGCAATCACCGCGTCGCCGGCACGCAGAGCCTGTTCTGCGATGAGGGTACCAAAACCACGGGAAGCTCCAGTAATCAACCAAGTACGCATTTCAACGCCTCCTGACAACGACCCGAGCGTGATTGCCGGGCCTTCTTGATGAGTTGACGCCACTGTAAAACTCGATTACTGATGTGATAATCCCAGCAATTTTGCATGGCTTTGTGAAAGGCACTCACAAATGAAAGTTCCTTCTGCGGCCGACCTTACGACCTTCCTCAGCGTGGCCACTCACCTGAACTTCAGCCGGGCGGCGGTGGAGCTGGGGTTGACGCCTTCCGCGCTGAGCCATTCGGTACGGACCCTGGAAAACCGGCTCGGTGTGCGGTTGTTCAATCGCACCACCCGCAGCGTCGGCCTGACCGAGGCGGGTGAACGTCTGTTCGCGCGATTGAAGCCCGCGTTTCGCGACATCGACGACGCCCTCGAAGACCTCAACAACTTTCGCGACAAACCCTCCGGCAACCTGCGAATCACCGCCGGCCGCCAGGCCGCGGAGTTGGTGCTGCTGCCCCTGGCCGCGAAATTTCTGCAAGCCTATCCGGACGTGAAGCTGGAGATCGTCGCCGATGACGGTCTGGTCGACGTGGTGTCGGAGGGGTTTCACGCCGGGGTGCGGTTCGGTGCGCGTCTTGAAGCTGATATGGTATCGCTGCCCATCGGTACCTACATGCGTTCGGTGGTGGTGGCCTCGCCCGAATTCTTCAAGCAACATGCCATTCCGCAAAAACCCGAGGACTTGCATGGCCTGCCATGCATCCGCCATCGCTTCCCCAGTGGTTCGCTGTATCGCTGGGAGTTCGAACGGGGCGGCATCGCCCAGGAAATCGAAATCGACGGGCCGCTGACCTTAGGCGACGTCAGCCTGATGGTCGGCCCGGCGCTGCAGGGCGTCGGTTTGGCTTACGTTTTCGAAGAGATGGTCAAGGTGCCTGTCGCCGACGGCCGGCTGATCCAGGTGCTGGGCGATTGGTGCCCCTACTACCCGGGCCTGCACCTGTACTACCCGAGCCGACGGCATGTGCCGGCGACGCTCAAAGCCTTCATCGAATTTGCTCGCGCCGCCCGGGAGCAGCATCCGGGCTGACGCAGCCGACAGAAAAAAATCATTAACCCCGACTGAGAGAAAAACCGATGGTCACCTGCTACCTCAAATATGTGCTGGACCCGTACAAGCTCGAAGCGTTCGAGCACTACGGGAAATTGTGGATACCGCTGGTGGAGAAATTCGGCGGCCAGCATCACGGCTACTTCTTGCCGTCCGAAGGTGCCAACAACATCGCCATGGCCCTGTTCACTTTCCCGAGCCTGGCGGCTTACGAAAGCTATCGGCAACAGTCCATGAGCGATCCGGAGTGCATCGCCGCGTTCAAATACGCCGAAGAGACCCGCTGCATCCTCAGCTATGAGCGCAGCTTCTTGCGCCCGGTGTTCGGCACCCCGGTGTAAATAACCGGCAGACGATTGTCGGCGTCACCGTCCCTTGGAGGGCGTCGACAGCCCCGGGCTCAACCTTGGTGCAGATCGAGGCAGTAGGTGTAGTAACCGCCATCGCGTACATAACCCAAAGACTCATACAAACGCTGGGCGCTGAAGTTATCGGTAGCGGTTTCCAGGGTCATGCCCTTGGCACCGCTCAACCGGGCAAAGTCGCGGGCGGTGTTCAGCAGCAGCGTACCGACGCCTTTGCCCCGAGCGTCCGGTGTGGTGAACAGGTCGCCAAGCAACCAGGTGCGGTGCGCGTCGATTGAGGAAAACGTCGGGAACATTTGCACGAAACCCAACGCTGCGCCGTCGCTGTCTACGGCAATGAAGATCACCGATTCGTCCCGGGCAATACGCTCGGCGATGAAGTCACGGGACTGAGGCAGGTTTGTTGGCTGACGGTAAAAAACCCGGTAGGCGTCGAACAATGGGGCAATGATATCGATGTGGGATGCGTCGGCGCGCAGGGCCTGGATAGCCATGAGGATGCTCCATTGCGGTCTCGAGGATTAACAGCCTAGCAGCCCATGATCACCTGTAGGAGCAAAGCTTGCTCGCGATGACGGCGCCACACTCAGCACAGATGTTGACTGCAAGACTGCTATCGCGAGCAAGCTTTGCTCCTACCGGTTGCGTGACCTGTGGAGGTGAAGTGCGATTCAAGCCATTATGAAGTGATGGGTCATCAAGGAGCCGTTGCCGATGTCGCGTTTTCCCGGTCTGTGGATGCTATGCCTGAGCCTTGCGCTGCCGTGCATGGCTGACGAGTCGAAACCTGAACACATGGTGTATCTGCGCAACGTCGATCCCGGCATTGAGCAGGACATCCGGTATGCCGGCGCCCATAACTTCACCGGTCATGCGCTGGATGGCTATCAGGCGGCCGAGTGCCTGTTGGCGGCGGATGCAGCCAAAGCGCTGTCACGGGTGCAATCGGCGCTCAAGGCCGAGGGCTACGGCCTGAAAGTCTTCGACTGCTACCGCCCCCGTCGTGCCGTGGCCGACATGGGACGTTTCGCCAACGAACCGGGCGACCCGCGCAAGGCCGAATTCTACCCACGGGTAGACAAGCAGGACTTCTGGCGCCTGGGTTACGTGGCGCGGGTCTCCAACCACTCACGGGGCGGCACCGTCGACCTGACCATGACCGGCCCCGGTGCACTGCCCGCAGACAACTGGACACCTGCCGTCACACCGGTCGATTGCACCGCCGACGTTGGCCACCGCTGGCACGACGGCGCGGTCGACATGGGCACCGGGTTCGATTGTTTTGATGAACGTGCCCATACTGACTCTCCATTGATCAGCGCGGCGGCCAGGGACAATCGCCAGCGACTCAGCCGTGCCATGGAAAAGGAAGGGTTTACCGGCTACGCCAACGAGTGGTGGCACTTCACGTATACCCGGGACCCGTCATTGAAGACTGTCATGGACTTCCCCATTACCCCGCTTGCACCATGAACAATCTGATCAAGGCCTGGTCGTTTCTGGTGCTGTTGCTGCCCGCTGCAGTCGTGGCCCAGGTACTCGACGACAGCGATCAGCTGATTGTGGTCACCAGCAAAAACTGGGATGCCATCCAGGGCATCGCGCAACGCTATGAACGGCACGGCGACAGCTTTGAAAAATTCGAAGTGGCGTTTCCCGTGGTGCTCGGAAAACACGGCATGGGCTGGGGCAAAGGCATGATTGTCGTGAAGGACCCCTCGGGACCGGTAAAACAGGAAGGCGATGGCAAGGCCCCGGCCGGTGTGTTCAAACTGGGAACCGCGTTCGGCTATGACACCTCTGCCGCCACCCGCCTGCCGTATCTCGCACTGACGCAAACCCTCGAATGCGTGGATGACAGCCAGTCGTCGCGCTACAACCAACTGGTCGACAACGGGACACTCGCCGGGGACTGGACAAGCGCCGAACGCATGCGCCGCAAAGACGATTTGTATCGCCAGGGCATTTTCATCGAACACAACACACCGGCCATCCCCGGCGCAGGCTCGTGCATCTTCCTGCACATCTGGCGCGGCCAGACGACACCGACCCGAGGCTGCACGGCAATGGCCGCGGAAGACATCGCGCGGTTGTTCAACTGGCTCGACCCGCGCCGTTCCCCACTGCTGGTGCAATTGCCCGAGGCACAGTACGAGCAGTGGCGTGAACACTGGAAGCTTCCGCCTCGCTGACCAAAGGACTGCACTTTGCCTGGCGCAGCTTTGCTGCAGTTTCCACGAACGGCATGACGATCAGGCTGTAGAGGGTCAGGTAACGCTCGTCCGCTTCACCGGTGCCAAACCGGATGGATTCGGGTTTTGACTGCGTGACGTAGAGCGTGCCGAACATCCAGTCCCAGAGCGACAAGTTGACCCCGTAGTTTTTGTTGAAGTGTCGAGGCGCATCGCTGTGATGAATCTGGTGTTGCGCCGGGCTGTTCAGCACATGCTCGACTACCGGTCCGAACGAAAGCCAGACATGACTGTGCCGCAGGTTTGCCGCCAGCGCATTGAGGATGAACACCATGTAGGTCACACCAAACAGTGTGTAGCGGCTGATCTCCCCGCCACAGGCATACCAGAAGACACCGGCGAAGGCGCTGATGAAAACGATGTCAATCAACCGCCCGACTATTATCTCGCTGAAATGCACGCGACTGGCCGTCACCGGAACCAGCACCGACGCCGAATGATGAACCTTGTGAAACGCCCACAGATAACGGGAATGAAAGGCACGATGTACCCAGTAATGAATGCAGTCCTGTAGCAAAAATACGCCCAGCCCGTAGAGCAAGGACAGCGCCAGATGTTCCTCCATCTGCACCCGTGCGCCCCACAGGTGCGTGAAAAAACGGATGTAATCGCCGGAACTCAGAACATACGGATCAACCAGCCCGACCACGGGCACGACCAGCATGACCTTGAGGATCGCCCGCACAAAGTAATAGCGGTAATCGAGCAATGCCGAAGGATGAAAATGCACACGGTTACCGCCGATGAATTGCCAGAACGTGCGTGCATTGGTCAGGCCCCGGGGCTTCCTGAAACGGAACAACCCATAGGCAACGACATAAGAGATGAAAAGGAATGCCACACAGAGGCGGCCATTGAGGTCGAACAGACCGAGGAACCGCTCGCTGACAGGTGCGATCACCCAGCGAAACAGGTATTGGTAGAACGGTGCGAGAACATCCATGAACGGCTGCCCCCTTTCGAAGCAAGTACGTTGTTGGCCAGATTGGAAATGGGTGAAACCCTGTGAGTGACAAGTCCATTTCCGACCAACATCCGTTCATCACATCCAGGCGCACGAGCCCGATGACCTGTGCCTTCCCGGTTTGCACCGTACCATCGAGTGCAGACGCTATTGCGGATGTATCTTATTCAGGCTTTTGTGTTTCGGCAACAGGCGTGCCTGCCTGTTTTGCGATAGTCGCGTCTCACAGCAACGCACTTGGATATCTTCGGTTCGCCCTGAGTTGTGCGACCTGATGCGTCAATCAAGACCGGGGACCTGTAGGAGCGAGCCTGCTCGCGATGAGGGGGGCACATTCACCGTCTGCAGCGACTGACACACCACCATCGCGAGCCTGCTAGCGCCTTCAGGGAGATTCGGTTTTTTCAGAAGTGAATTTCGGCAGCCGGGATCACATCGATCCGCGCTACCGAGCCGGTCAAGTGCGCCAGATCCTTGTTGTGCTCGGCAATGATGTCTTCGGCGGTGAGGTTACCGTTGTCGACGGTGGAGTGTGCATCCGCCGCCAGTACCACGTCGTAACCCAGTTTCAATGCCTGGCGCACGGTGGCGTTGACGCAGTAATCGGTTTGCAGCCCGCAGATGACCAAGCGATCGAAATCCTGCACCGGCAGCAGTTTTTGCAGGTTGGTCTGGTAGAACGAATCACCGGTGGTCTTGCGTACGCGCCAATCCGTGGCCGCAGTCGCCAAGCCTTCAGCCAGTTGCCAGCCAGCGGTGTCATGAGCAAAAGGACTGCCCTCTTCTTCTTCGTGCTGGATAATCACCACCGGAGCTCCGGCATTGCGCGCACGCGCAGAAAGCTCGTTGATGGTATCGATGACACGCCCGATCTCGAAGCACTCGTATTCGCCTGAACACAGAGCCTGCTGGACGTCGATGATTAACAATGCGGTGGTCATGATTCCTTCCTTGAACATTCAGAGTGGCAGGGGACGAACATAAGTCCGTCCCCCCTCGAACACAACCCTCAGTAACCCAGCGACAAGCCGGTGTTACGCCGCGGATCGTTGGCCCCGTAGAAACGGTTCTTGCCCACCGGTTTGCCATCCAGTGACGGCGCGCCAACCAGGATCGCCGCCAGGTGGTTGGCATCCTGCGGGCCGGCAAACTTGTGGCCCCAGCTTTCGAGGATCTTCACCGTATCCGGGCTGGTGGTGAACGTTTCCAGGTTGGTTTCCTCCGGCAGCCACTGCTGGTGGAATCGCGGTGCATCGACCGCTTCCTGGATGTTCATGCCGTAGTCGATGACGTTGAGCATGGTCAGCAGAGTGGCCGTGATGATCCGGCTGCCACCCGGCGTACCCACCACCATCACCACTTTGCCGTCCTTGGTGACGATGGTCGGGCTCATGGACGACAACGGCGCCTTGCCCGGCGCGATGGCATTGGCCTCGCCCTGCACCAGACCGTACATGTTGGGCACGCCGATCTTCGAGGTGAAGTCGTCCATCTCATCGTTGAGGATGACCCCGGTCTTGCTGGCCATGACCCCGGCACCGAACCAGTCGTTGAGGGTGTAGGTCACCGACACCGCGTTGCCCCATTTGTCGACGATCGAGTAATGGGTGGTGTTGCTGCCTTCGTGGGGCGCTACGCCAGGCTTGAGGTCCTTCGACACCCCGGCCTTCTGCGGGCTGATCGCTTCGCGCAGCTTGGTCGCGTAGTTTTTGTCGAGCAGATGGGCGATCGGGTTTTTTACGAAATCCGGATCCCCCAGGTAGCTGTTGCGGTCGACGTAAGCGTGGCGCATCGCTTCGATCTGGTAGTGCATGCCCTGGGCCGAGTGATAGCCCAGGTCCTTCATCGGATAGCCTTCGAGGATGTTCATGATCTGGCAGATCACTACGCCGCCAGAACTCGGTGGCGGTGCCGACACCACGTGGTAACCGCGGTAGTCGCATTCGATCGGCGCCAGTTCGCGGGTCTTGTATTTGTCGAGGTCGGCCTGGGTGATGATGCCTTTGTTGGCCTGGCTGGACGTGACGATGGCGTCGGCCACCCAGCCTTTGTAGAAGCCGTCGGCGCCCTTCTCGGAAATTTCCCGCAGGGTTTTGCCGAGGTCCTTTTGCACAAGCTTTTGCCCGACCTGCATTGGCTCGCCGTTGCTGAGGAAAATCGCGCCGGAATCCTTGATATCCTTCTTGAACACGTCGGTGGCGTATTCCAGCAACTCGACATCACCCTGTTCCAGCACGAAACCGTCTTCCGCGAGTTTGATCGCCGGGGCAATGACTTCCTTGCGCGGTTTGGTGCCGTATTTGCTCAAGGCCAGTTCCATGCCGGAAACAGTGCCCGGCACGCCGACAGCCAGGTGACCACGGGTGCTCAGGTCCGGCACGACGTTGCCGTCCTTGTCGAGGTACATGTCGGCAGTGGCAGCCAAGGGGGCTTTTTCGCGGAAGTCGAGGAAGGTCTTGCGCCCGTCGGCCAGTTGAATGGTCATGAAACCACCACCGCCCAGATTACCCGCCGCCGGATACACCACGGCCAGTGCGTAACCCACCGCGACAGCGGCGTCGACCGCGTTGCCGCCATTTTTCAGAACATCAACGCCCACGTGGCTGGCCAGGTGCTGAGCGGTGACCACCATGCCGTTTTCAGCGGCGACCGGGGCCACAGAGGCCGCGTTGGCCGTCAGACAGCTGAGAGCCAATGAGGTCGCTATCAGCGTTTTGGCAAAAGGTTCGTACTTCATGAGTCGGTCTCTTCTTGTTTTAAAGTCGGAAAATTCGTCAAAAGCAGTAGCCAAGTATGGTCGGGATTGCGCATTGCGCCTCCCTTGAGAAGCAGTATCCTTAACGCCTGTTCAACAATCAGACGGGGCTAGCGCCATGACTTTCACCTGCACCACTCTGGCTTCCCCGGTTGGCGAATTGAAGCTGGTGGCGAACGGTTCGAGACTGGTGGCCATCCTCTGGGAAAACGACAGACCGGGGCGAGTGCGCCTGGGACCGATGAGCGAAGCGCCGGACTCTCCGATCCTGATACGTGCCGCCGCGCAACTGCGCGAGTATTTCGCCGGCACACGCCGAAGCTTCGATCTGGAGCTGGATTTTTCCGGAACGGAATTTCAAAAGCAGGTTTGGGCAGCGCTACTGACCATCCCGTTTGGCGAGACTCGCAGCTACAGCCAGATTGCCGAACAGATCGGCAACCCGACCGCGGTCAGGGCGGTTGGAGCGGCGAATGGCAAGAACCCGCTATCGATCATTGCACCGTGCCATCGGGTAATCGGTGCGTCGGGAAAATTGACCGGTTTTGCCGGGGGCTGGAAGCGAAAGAACTGCTATTGACGCTGGAGGGCGGACATTGGCCCGCCACAGCGCGCCTGCCTGGCTTCTAATCCTGTAGGAGCGAGCCTGCTCGCGATGGTCTTCAACGATAACGCGGGAAATCTGAATCCCCGCGGTGTTTGCGAATCCATCGCGAGCAGGCTCGCTCCTACAGGGGGGGGGCAATACCTCAGGAGAGCTGCGCCTGGTATTCCTTCTCGTATTGTCCTGCCAGCGATTCTTTCTGCTTGTCGTCGAGCAACTTACCAGCCATCTGGAAGAACTTCTGCTCTTCCTCCTTGAGATGGTGATGAACCTTTTCCGACAGCTTCTTGGCGGTCGCGAGCCAGGCCGGGCTGGACATCTCGGTCTCGTCCAGTTCCTCCATCATTTCGTCCATTTCGTGATGTTCGGCAATCGCATGGCGGCTGAGGTCGACGCCGTTATCGAACTCCATCAGCGGGATGTAGAAATGCCGCTCTTCAGCGGTTTCATGGGCCTGGAGTTCAGCCTTGAGCTGTTTGTACGCCTCGACCCGCTCGGGGGTGTCGCCACTGGTCTGGATCAGCGCCTTGGCATAGGTACGCTGGCGTTCATGGCTTTCGCGCAAGGCTTCGAAAATATTCACGGATTGTCCTCATCGGTCGCGTTCGGGAAGACGCGTCTTAATCAGTGACATCCGCGCGCGGGCGACGGTTCCACCCGCGTTGCGCTGATGGAACATTGCCGCCGAGCACGATAGGCTGAGTGTTCACAGCCATAAGGATATAGCCATGACCCTGCGTATCGAACGCAAGACCAACCCCAGCAACGAAGAGCGCGAGGCGATCCTCGTGCCGCTGCGCGCCTACAATGCTTCGAAATCAGCCAGCCCGCCGCCGGAACACATCGCGTTGCTGGTACGCGATGACAACGATCAGATTGTTGGCGGTGTTTACGCCCGGTTGTTTTATCAATGGTTGTTCATCGACCTGCTGGCGGTGCCGGAACAAGCCCGTGGCCAGGGCATGGGCACGAAGCTGATGGAGATGGCCGAAGACCTGGCCCGGGAAAAGGAATGCGTCGGCCTGTGGCTTGAAACCTTTGAATTCCAGGCACCGGAGTTCTACAGGAAATGCGGCTACAGCGAAGTCGGACACATCGCCGACTACCCGCCGGGACACAAACACTTTTTCTTTCAGAAGCGCTTGAGAAACGACCTGTAACCTGTAGGAGCCGGCTTGCTGGCGATGGGGATTTCATAGACGCCATCGCCAGCAAGCCGGCTCCTACCAGGGGTTTGTGTCACGCCATTCGATTAGAGACAAGTGGCCAATGCCGCCAACCGGCGTTTGGCGACGAAGTCGTCCTGTTGCGCGTAGTAGCTCAACACAGTGCCCGAGGCATCGGTGGTCACGTCCACAAAAGACTCCGCGGAACGGGTGTAGACCGTAGTGCCGCCCTTCTCGGCCGGTTCCAGGTACGCAGCAGCGTCAACACCGAATACCGTTTCGTCCTGCCACGAAAACTGCACACACTGGGCGACGTCTTTCGCCGGTTTGTCCGAGTTCAGGGTTTTGTACGGGGCTTTGGTGCGCGCATCGTTCATTGCCGAGCCCGCGCATCCCGCCAGCAAGGTAGCGGCCAGCGCCACCATCAGAATTCGCATTGCATTCACTCATCAGGAAAAAGCGGACTGTATCACCGTGGCACAGGGTATCGTTCTGCTTTACTGCATTTATAACGCGACACCACGCGACGATTCGCGCACCCTGTCGCGCCATGACGCTGCATCGCACCTTGACTGGAAGCCCCATGATCCCCAACGCCGAGTTTTACAAACCGACCACTGAATACGCTGACAAACTGATCAGCCAGATAGGCCAGACGCCCTCCTGGATCGCCAAGCGGATCGGCGTCACCGACAAGCGGATTCGCTACATCCTCGACGGTGAGAGGACCGTCAAAGGCGAAACCACGCCGATCCAGATGACCTACACCGAGCAGTTTGCCCTCGAATGTCTGGCGGCAGCGGCCAAGGCCAGCAAGAAACAGTCTTCGTAATCCGTTCCCGAGGAGTGACCATGGCGGCATCCGAGCTGCAACATGAACAGGCATTGAACAGGTTTCTCGATGACCGCCCCGAACTGCGCATCGAACTGGACAACCTCAACCCGTTGCTGGCCCAGGCCAAAGGCGAGACCCTCGCGCAGTTTCGCGAGGAGCGTTTGCATGAAGCCTTCGAAGCCGAAGCCGAGCGCCTTGGTTTGTTTGCCTGGGAACTGACCCTGCAATTGACCTCTGCCACACCGCAGGAATACGAGGCCCAGCGCCTTGAGGTGCACCGGGAGGTCGCGGAAATGGCCGGCATGGACTGGCTGGAGTATTGCGACTTGTACGGGATAAAATCCTGACCACCGCTCAAGGACGCCATCGCCCATGCTGCCTTCCGCCTCCAGAACTCACGCCAGCCCCGGCCACCTGCACACACAGAAATGGCGCGGGCGCATCGGCCTGAGCCTGGTGGCCATGCTTTCGGTATTGGCCGGCATGACCGACGCTATCGGTTTCATGGCCAGCGGCGATTTTGTTTCGTTCATGAGTGGCAACACCACACGCATGGCCGTCGCGATCAGCGCCGGTGACCTGGGTTTGACCTTGCGTCTGGTGATCCTCGTCGCCACGTTCATCCTCGGTAACGCGCTGGGGATTATCGTCAGTCGCTGGGGTGGTCGCCGGGCGCTGCCTTTGATGTTGTGCATTGCCGCCCTGCTCTGCGCTGCAGCGGCATGGCCATACGACACGCAAATGCCGGCCTTGCTGGCGGCGATCATCGCGATGGGCATGCTCAACGCCGCGGTGGAACAGGTCAATGGTTTGCCGGTCGGCCTGACCTACGTCACCGGTGCCCTGTCGCGTTTCGGGCGTGGGTTGGGACGCTGGCTGCTTGGCGAACGACGCGACGGCTGGCGGGTGCAATTGATCCCCTGGACCGGCATGTTTGCCGGCGCAATACTCGGTGCGGTGCTGGAACACCACTTTGGGCTCAAGGCACTGTTTGCCAGTGGTTTGCTGGCGGCGGCGCTGGGGGTGTTGTCGCTGAGGATTCCGCGGCGTTGGCAGTTGGGCTACATGCCACGCTGAATTTTGTATCGCCCGCTCTGGTCTCATCGCTGGCAAGCCAGCTCCCACAGGGATTTGTGAAATGATTGAGATTGTAGTGTCACTACATAACCTGTGGGAGCTGGCTTGCCAGCGATAAGGTCCGCACAGGCGACATCGACTTAGCCCCTGCGCCGATAAAGCTTTATCATGGCCGCAGTTTCGCTGATCGAGTCCGTCATGAAGTTCGCCATCGCCGTGTTTTCCGCCGCCCATGCGCCCTCCTCGCGCCGCGCCTTGCTGTTCGCCCAAGCGGCGCTGGCCGGTGGGCACGAGATTGTCCGGCTGTTTTTCTACCAGGATGGCGTCCACAACGCGTCCGGCAGCGTAGTGACGCCGCAGGATGAGCAGGACTTGCCAAAGCAATGGCGAGCTTTTGTCAGCGAGCAAAAACTCGATGGCGTGGTGTGCATCGCCGCCGCCCTGCGCCGGGGTGTGTTGAACGAGGAAGAAGCCAAACGCTATCAACGCGAAGCTGTCGCCGTCGGCGCACCGTGGGAATTGTCCGGCCTCGGCCAATTGCATGATGCGGTGCAAGACGCCGACCGCCTGATCTGTTTCGGAGGCGCCTGACATGGCCAAATCCTTGTTGATCATCAGCCGTCAGGCACCGTGGTCCGGCCCCGGTGCCCGGGAAGCGCTGGACATCGTGCTGGCCGGCGGCGCTTTCGATCTGCCGATCGGCTTGCTGTTTCTCGATGACGGCGTGTTCCAGCTCGCGACCAGACAAGACGCCAAGGCTTTGCAACAGAAAGACTTGAGCGCCAACCTGCAGGCCTTGCCGATGTTCGGCGTTGAAGAACTGTTTGTCTGCGCCGACAGCACGGCGCAGCGCGGGCTGGACCCGAGCGCTCTATCGCTGAAAGAAGCCCGGGTGCTGGCTGCCAACGAAATCACCGCCCTTATTGACCGATACGACCAGGTGATCACTCTCTGATGTCGACTTTGCATGTGTTGTCTCATTCCCCTTTCGGCGACGAACGCCTGAACAGTTGCCTGCGGTTGATCGGCAGCAATGACGCACTGCTGCTGTCCGGCGACGCGGCTTATGCCTTGCAACCGGGCACCGCGCCGTTCACCACGCTGCATGCCCGCGGCCTGCAACTCTATGTCCTGGCCGAAGATGCCCAGGCCCGCGCCATCGACGTTCCGGATTGGGCCAATGCCATCGATTACCCGGCCTTCGTCGAACTGTCGCTGCGCCACGACAAGGTCAACAGTTGGCTATGAATGCACTGACGGTCGGCGCACGCGCCATCGAATTGGACAAAGACGGTTTTCTGCTCGAACTGAGCGACTGGTCGGCTGAAGTCGCCTGTGCCCTGGCGGCTGCGGAAGACATCGAGCTGAGCGCCGAACACTGGGAAATCCTCGAACTGCTGCGCAGTTTCTACGCCGAATTCCAGCTGTCGCCCGCCACCCGCCCACTGATCAAATACACCGCATTGAAGCTCGGTCCGGAAAAAGGCAACAGCCTGCACCTGAACCGATTGTTCAAAGGCACCCCCGCCAAACTCGCCGCGAAACTGGCGGGCCTGCCCAAACCGACGAATTGCTTATGACCGACTATCCAGCGCTGACCCTTGAAACACCTGCCGAGCACCCATTCGCCCAGTTCGTGCGGATTCTCGGCAAAGGCAAACGCGGCGCCCGCGACCTGACGCGCACGGAAGCCCGCGAAGCCATGGGCATGGTGCTTGATGAGAAGGTCGAGGAAACCCAACTCGGCGCGTTCCTGATGCTGTTGCGGCATAAAGAAGAAAGCGCCGAGGAAATGGCCGGGTTCACCGAGGCTTTGCGCGAGCGCCTGCAAGCGCCGGCATTGGCGGTGGATCTGGACTGGCCGACCTACGCCGGCAAAAAGCGCCATTTGCCATGGTATCTGTTGGCCGCCAAATGCCTTTCGCAGAACGGCGTGCGGATTTTCATGCACGGTGGCGGCGCGCACACCGCGGGCCGGCTGTACAGCGAGCAATTGCTGGATGAGCTGCAGATTCCGTTGTGCCGCAACTGGCAGCAGGTCGGCACGGCTCTGGACAACGGTGGCCTGGCGTTCATGCCGCTGGTGGACTGGGCACCGCAACTGCAACGGATGATCGACCTGCGCAACACCCTCGGGCTGCGTTCGCCGATCCATTCGCTGGCGCGGATTCTCAATCCGCTGGGGGCCCGCTGCGGCTTGCAAAGTATCTTCCACCCCGGTTATCAAGCCGTGCATCGTGATGCCAGCGGTCTGCTCGGCGACACCGCCATCGTGGTCAAGGGAGACGGCGGCGAGATCGAGATCAACCCGGACGCCGACAGCCACTTGTACGGCACCACCGGCGGCGCAAGCTGGGATGAGGAATGGCCGCAGCTGTCGAGCCAGCGTCACGTCAAACCTTCCAGTCTCGACCCTGCACACCTCAAGGCCGTATGGCGCGGCGATGTGGTCGACAGCTACCCGCAAATGGCCCTGATCGCGACCATGGCTTTGGCCTTGCGCGGCCTCGGCCAGAGTCGTGAACAAGCATTCGAAACGGCTGAGAAATACTGGAACGCCCGGGATAAATCGATTTAATCGATCATTGACGCCCGAACTTTGCGCTTTTTGTTCGAACTCATCGGCATAGACTCCTCTCCAACGCTTATCGGTTGAGGAGTCCTGGACATGGGTTTGTTAGTTGAAGGTCGCTGGCAAGACAAGTGGTATGAAAGCAGCAAGGACGGCGCGTTCCAACGTGAGCAGGCGCAACGTCGCAACTGGGTGACTGCCGACGGCCAGCCCGGCCCGAGCGGCGTCGGTGGCTTTGCCGCCGAGCCAGGGCGCTATCACCTGTACGTTTCCCTCGCCTGTCCGTGGGCTCATCGCACGTTGATCCTGCGCAAACTCAAAGGCCTCGAAAACCTGATCGATGTGTCGGTGGTCAGTTGGCTGATGCTGGAAAACGGCTGGACGTTCGACAAGGCACTGGGTTCGACCGGTGACAAGCTCGACGGCCTGACCTTCCTGCACCAGCGCTACACCGCCGATGCCGTCGATTACAGCGGTCGCGTCACAGTGCCGGTGCTCTGGGACAAACAGCGTCAGCACATCGTCAACAATGAATCATCGGAAATCATCCGCATGTTCAATGGCGCCTTCGACGAGCTGACCGGCAATGACCTGGATTTTTACCCGGCACCGTTGCGCAGTGAGATCGACGCGCTTAACGAACGGATTTATCCGGCGGTGAACAACGGCGTGTACCGTGCAGGGTTCGCCACTTCTCAGCAGGCCTATGAACAGGCGTTCGACGAGTTGTTTGCCGAACTGGACCGACTGGAACAGTTGCTGGGCGCCAACCGCTATCTGGCCGGTGAGTACCTGACCGAGGCTGATATCCGCCTGTTCACCACGCTGATTCGTTTTGATGCGGTGTATTACGGCCACTTCAAGTGCAACCTGCAGCGCATTGCCGATTATCCGAACCTGTCGAACTGGTTGCGGGAGATTTATCAGTGGCCAGGAATCGCCGAGACGGTGGATTTCACCCACATCAAGAACCACTACTACGGCAGCCACAAGACCATCAACCCGACCGGGATCGTGCCCAAAGGCCCGGCGCAGGATTTCACAGCACCGCATGATCGCGAGCGGTTGATTGGCAAAGGGGTTTGGCGCAGGGCCTGAGATTCAGATCGATCCCACGCTCCGCGTGGGACCGCCGCCGGGGACGCTCCGCGTTCCGCTTCTGGAGGTGACGCAGAGCGTCACTGGATGCATTCCCACGCAGAGCGTGGGAACGATCCAAGGCCCCATCGCTGGCAAGCCAGCTCCCACAGTGATCTATGTGATGTTGAAGCTTGTCGTTTCAACACAAAACCTGTGGGAGCTGGCTTGCCAGCGATCGGGACACCCGGGTCTCAGAGTTGCCCCTGAGCCCCTTCGAACCACGCCAGTTTCTCCCGAAGTTGCACCACTTCACCAACGATCACCAAGGTCGGTGCATGGACTTCATGCTCCGCCACCAACCGTGGCAAGTCGGCCAGTGTGCCGGTAAACACCCGCTGATTGACCGTGGTGCCCTGTTGAATCAGCGCTGCCGGGGTATCTTTGCTGCGACCATGCTTGATCAACTCTTCGCAAATGATCGGCAAGCCCACCAAGCCCATGTAGAACACCAGGGTTTGCGCGGGCGCGACGAGGTCGGCCCACGGCAAATCGGTAGAGCCGTCCTTCAAGTGACCGGTAACAAACCGTACCGATTGCGCATAATCGCGGTGGGTTAGCGGGATCCCGGCATAAGCTGCGCAACCACTGGCCGCCGTGATTCCCGGCACGACCTGGAACGGGATGCCTTGGGCGGCCAGCTCTTCGATCTCTTCACCGCCACGACCGAAGATGAACGGATCACCGCCCTTCAGTCGCACCACGCGCTTGCCCTGCCTGGCCAAATCCACCAATTGCTGGTTGATCTGGTCCTGCGGTACGGCGTGATCGGCGCGACGCTTGCCGACGTACACCCGCTCGGCATCGCGACGGCACAGTTCGAGAATCGCCGGCGCCACCAGGCGGTCGTATAGCACTACATCGGCTTGCTGCATCAAGCGCAAGGCGCGGAACGTCAGCAGGTCGGGATCACCTGGCCCGGCCCCCACCAGATACACCTCACCGGTGGCCACTGGCGCTTCGCCATCGATCTTGGCTTGCAGCAGACGCTCGGCCTCACCGCCCTGCCCGGCCAGTTGACGATCGGCAATCGGTCCCTGGAAAACCTCCTCCCAGAACGCGCGACGCTGCTGCACATCCGGAAACAGCTTTTTAACCTGATGGCGAAAACGCGCCGCGAGCCCCGCGAGCTGACCGTAGGTGGAAGGAATCCAGGTTTCGATCTTCGCCCGGATCAACCGCGCCAGCACCGGCGCATCGCCGCCGCTGGACACGGCGATGATCAATGGCGAACGATCGACAATCGCCGGGAAGATCACGCTGCACAGCGCTGGCGCATCCACCACGTTGACCGGCACGCAACGCCGATGCGCATCGGCGGAGACCTGTGCGTTCAGCGCTTGGTCGTCAGTGGCGGCAATGATCAGCCCGCAACCGTCCAGATCCGCTTCGACATAGCCACGCACCAGGCACTCGCCGCCACTGGCGGCAACCAGTTCGCGCAATTGCTGTTCGATTTCAGGTGCAACCACCCGCAGCAGCGCACCGGCATCGGCCAGCAGGCGGGATTTGCGCAAGGCAATTTCCCCCCCGCCGACGACCAACACACGACTGCCGCGAAGGTTGTGAAACAGCGGCAGATAGTTCATTCAGCCGATTACCTCAAGGCCACCCATGTAAGGCTTGAGCACTTCAGGCACGCGGATCGAACCGTCGGCCTGCTGGTAGTTCTCAAGAACCGCAACCAACGTACGACCCACAGCCAGGCCGGAACCGTTCAAGGTGTGCACCAGTTCAGGCTTGCCGGTTTCCGGATTACGGAAACGGGCTTGCATGCGACGGGCCTGGAAATCGCCGCAGTTGGAGCACGAGGAAATTTCACGGTACTTGTCCTGGCTCGGGATCCACACTTCCAGGTCGTAAGTCTTGACCGCGCTGAAGCCCATGTCGCCGGTACACAGCGCCAGGGTGCGGTAAGGCAGTTCGAGCAGTTGCAGGACTTTTTCAGCGTTGGCGGTCAGGCCTTCCAGCGCTTCCATCGACTTCGACGGCTCGACGATCTGCACCATTTCAACCTTGTCGAACTGGTGCTGGCGGATCATGCCGCGAGTGTCACGGCCCGACGCACCGGCTTCACTGCGGAAGCAAGGTGTGTGGGCGACGAATTTGATCGGCAGTTGCTTGGCGTCGACGATCTCACCGGCAACGATGTTGGTCAGCGACACTTCAGCGGTAGGGATCAAGTACAGGTCGGCTTCGCCTTCGCGAGCGATCTTGAACAGGTCCTCTTCGAATTTCGGCAACTGGCCGGTGCCTTGCAGCGCCGGAGCCTGGACCAGATAAGGCGTGTAAGCCTCTTCGTAACCGTGCTCGGTGACGTGCAGGTTGATCATGAACTGCGCCAGGGCGCGATGCAGACGGGCAATCGGGCCACGCAGCAGGGCGAAACGAGCGCCGGACAGCTTGGCGGCGGTTTCGAAGTCCAGCCAGCCGAACTTCTCGCCCAGTGCTACATGGTCCTGAACCGGGAAATCGAAGGCAGTCGGGGTGCCCCAACGGCGTACTTCGACGTTGCCGTCTTCATCTTCACCGACCGGCACCGATTCGTGCGGCAGGTTGGGGATACCCAGCAGGATCGAGTCCAATTCGGTCTGGATCGAGTCCAGTTCGACTTTGCCGGCGCTCAATTCACCCGCCATGCGCTCGACGTCCGCCATCAGCGGCGCGATGTCTTCGCCGCGCTGCTTGGCCTGACCGATGGATTTGGAGCGCGCGTTACGTTCGGCCTGCAGTGCTTCGGTGCGGGTCTGGACGGTCTTGCGCTGTTCTTCCAGCGCTTCGATGCGCGCGACATCCAGGGCATAGCCACGGGAAGCCAGGCGGTCCGCTACGTCCTGAAGGTTGCTACGTAACAGTTTGGAATCGAGCATGTCGGTCTCTCGTTATCAAAGTTTGGTCAAGGACAGGCCGGCCCAGGTGGCGAGCAGCCCGCCGAATACGCTGATGGCCGCATAGCCCAGGGCCAGCGGCACTTGCCCGCTTTCCAGCAAGCGCACCGTATCCAGTGAAAAGGATGAAAAAGTCGTCAGCCCTCCGAGGAAGCCGACGATCAACCCGGCACGCACCTCGATGGGCACCTCCGGGCGAATCAAAAACAGACCGTATAGAACGCCGATCAGCAAACAGCCCACGATATTAACGGCCAGCGTCGCGGTATAGAAGTGCCGCGGCCAATTAGCGTTGATCCAGTTACCCGTAGCGAAGCGCAACAGCGTGCCGGCGATCCCGCCGACGGAAACCGCGATTATCAATGGGACCACTATTTTCTCCGCTGCCTGGGGCTTAAACGGTCGAGTTTCGCCAGATGACTGAGCTTTTCGCCGATTTTCAGCTCAAGGCCCCGGGGCACCGGCTGATAGAACGGAATAGGGTCGAGTTCTTCCGGGAAATAGTCTTCCCCGGCGGCGTAGGCATCGGGTTCGTCGTGGGCATAACGGTACTCGTCGCCGTAGCCCAATTGCTTCATCAGTTTGGTCGGCGCGTTGCGCAGGTGCAGCGGCACTTCCAGCGAGCCGTGTTCGGCAGCCGCGCGCAATGCGCTCTTGAAACCCATGTACACCGCGTTGCTCTTAGGCGCGCAGGCCAGATAAGTGATGGCCTGGGCCACCGCCAATTCACCTTCGGGACTGCCAAGCCGCTCCTGCACTTCCCACGCCGCCAGGCACAGGCTCAACGCGCGCGGGTCGGCATTGCCGATGTCTTCGCTGGCCATGCGCACCACGCGCCGGGCCAGGTACAACGGATCGCAACCGCCGTCGATCATGCGCGCGAACCAATACAAGGCGCCGTCGGGATTGGAGCCGCGCACCGACTTATGCAGCGCGGAGATCTGGTCGTAGAACGCTTCACCGCCCTTGTCGAAGCGCCGACGTGTGTCGCCGAGCAGGCTTTGCAGCAGATCGGTGCCGATTTCGCTATTGTCTTCTGCCAGGTCGGAGGCGTTTTCCAGCAGATTGAGCAGACGCCGGCCATCGCCGTCAGCGGCCGACAACAACATCTGGAAGCCTTCATCACTGAGGGTCAGGTTGCGCTTGCCCAGGCCGCGTTCTTCGGTCAGTGCGCGGTGCACCAATTTGCGCAGCGCGGTTTCGTCGAGGCTTTTCAGCACATAGACGCGCGCGCGCGAAAGCAATGCGTTATTGAGTTCGAACGAAGGGTTTTCGGTGGTTGCACCGATGAAAATCAACGTGCCGTCTTCGACGTACGGCAGGAACGCATCCTGCTGGGACTTGTTGAAACGGTGCACTTCGTCAACGAACAGAATCGTGCGGCGGCCGTACTGCGCGGCCTGCTGCTTGGCGATTTCCACCGCCTGACGGATTTCCTTGACCCCGGCCAGCACGGCCGACACCGTTTCGAAGTGCGCCTCCGAGACTTCCGCCAGCAACCGCGCCAGCGTGGTTTTACCGACCCCTGGCGGCCCCCAGAAAATCATCGAGTGCAGGGCACCCTGCTCCAGGGCTTCGCGCAAAGGCTTGCCGCGAGCGAGCACGTGTTCCTGACCGACGTACTCATCCAGGTTGGTCGCACGTAAACGGGCGGCCAAGGGCTGAGCGATCGGGGCACTGCGAAACAGGTCCATCACGTACTGTTAAAACCTCGCTTTTTATTACGTAGTTCTCAAGTCTGGCGAAATCCTGTGGCGAGGGAGCTTGCTCCCGCTGGGGCGCGAAACACCCCCAAAATGGGACTGCTGCGCAGTCCAGCGGGAGCAAGCTCCCTCGACACACAAGCCCGCTCCCACAAGTTATGCGTCTTACTCCTGGATCACGTCCGCCCCTTTAGGGATGTCGAACTTGAATTTCGAAGCCGGGATCGGCTCGTTGGCCTTCACACCGGTAAACAGGATATTGGTGCGCTGGCCGACGCTGTCGATCAGTTGCATGTCATTGACCAAGCCGTTGCGGAACGACAAACGCAGGTTGTCGAACAGCGTGTCCTTGGTTTTCGGCTTCAGGGTGAAGTCAATCACCCCGCCGGCTTCCTTGGCGCTGATGTCAAAGCTCTGGCTGATCTTCGACACGTCACCGGACAACAGCAACGCCGGGGTTTGAGTCAGTCGCTGATCGAGGTTCTTGATGGTGACCTGCTCCAGGTCCGGGTCCCAAAGGGTGACCTTCTTGCCATCGGAAACCATCAACTGTTCTTGCGGCGCGTCGGTGTGCCAGTAGAACAGGCCCGGGCGTTGCAGGGACATTTGACCTGCGGTTTCCTGCAACTGGGTGCCGCTGCCATCGAGGGTCAGCTGGGAGAAACGTGCGGTCAGGGTCTGGGATTTTTCCAGCAATTGAGTCAGGCGCGCCACGTCCTTGTCATCGGCGTGAGCCTGCAGCGTGGTCAAGGCCAGTACCGGTAGCAACAGCATGCGGATCAGACGCATGGGAGTCCTCATAACATTCGTGGGAGTGCGGGCGGCGCCTCGGGACGCCGCCCCTTTTCAATCTCGGATCAGTCGCGTACCGGGCCAGGGGCCAGCACTTCACGCGAACCGTTGGTATTCATGGACGTCACGACACCGGCCATTTCCATGGCTTCGATCATGCGCGCTGCGCGGTTGTAGCCGATTTTCAGTTTACGCTGAACCGCGGAAATGGAGGCACGGCGGCTTTCCAGAACGAACTGCACCGCTTCGTCATATAACGCATCGGCCTCGGGATCATCACCGTCGCCACCACCGCTGCTGCCCTCAAAGCCACTGCCGGCCTCTTCGACACCGTTGAGGATGTCGTCGTTGTACTCCGGCGCGCCACGCAGCTTCCAGGCCTCGACCACGCGATGAACCTCATCGTCGGACACAAAGGCCCCGTGGACACGGATCGGCAGACTGGTACCCGGCGGCATGTAGAGCATGTCACCGTGCCCCAGCAATTGTTCGGCGCCGCCCTGGTCGATGATGGTCCGGGAATCGATCTTGCTCGACACCTGGAACGCCATACGGGTCGGAATGTTGGCCTTGATCAGGCCGGTGATCACGTCAACCGACGGACGCTGGGTCGCGAGGATCAGGTGGATGCCGGCAGCACGCGCCTTCTGGGCGATACGCGCGATCAGTTCTTCCACCTTCTTGCCGACGATCATCATCATGTCGGCGAATTCGTCGACCACCACCACAATGGTCGGCAGCTTTTGCAGCAGCGGCGCTTCATCATGGATGCTTTCGCGCTTGTACAGCGGATCGCTCAACGGCTCGCCAGCGTCCTGGGCTTCCTTGACCTTGGCATTGAAACCAGACAGGTTGCGCACGCCCATTTTCGCCATCAGTTTGTAGCGTCGCTCCATCTCGGCAACGCTCCAGCGCAGGGCGTTCGCGGCGTCCTTCATGTCGGTGACCACCGGGCACAGCAGATGCGGAATGCCCTCGTAGATCGACAGTTCGAGCATTTTCGGGTCGATCATGATCAGTTTGGCGTCTTCCGGGCCGGACTTGAACAGAATCGACAGGATCATCGCGTTCACACCCACCGACTTACCGGAACCGGTGGTACCGGCCACCAGCAGGTGCGGCATCTTCGCCAGGTCAGTGATGACCGGCTTGCCGCCGATGTCATGACCCAGTGCCAGTGTGACCGGCGATTTGAAGTTGTCGTACTCGGGGGTCGACAGCACTTCGGAGAAGCGCACGATCTGCCGGTCTTCGTTGGGAATCTCGATACCGACCGTGGTCTTGCCCGGAATCACTTCCACCACCCGCACGCTGGTCACGGCCAGGGAACGTGCCAGGTCCTTGGCGAGGTTGGCGATGCGGCTGACCTTGACCCCGGCCGCCGGTTGAATTTCGTAACGGGTGATCACCGGCCCAGGGTGGATCGAATCCACAGTGACTTCGACGCCGAATTCCTTGAGCTTGATTTCCAGCAAATGGCCGACCGCGGCCAGGGATTCCGGCGAATAATTGAGTTGTTTCTTTTCCGCAGGATCAAGAATCGAAATCGGCGGCAAGGTGCCTTCCACCGCACTGTCGACGAACAGCGGCGCCTGTTTCTCTTTCTCGACGCGCTTGCTCGGGGCTGGTGGCTTGACCGGCGCCGGCGCAATCACCGGCGGCACCTGTTTCTCACGCTCGGACATGTGCTTGCTCAGGGCTTGCTCACGCTCGATCAAGCGCTCCTTGACCTTGGCCTGTTCGCGTTTATCGGTGACGGTTGGCGCGACCACGTCGTGCACGCGGTCGTCGACTTCACGCAATTGCGCCACCAGTTGCTTGCGCTCGGTACGGGCCGCCCACCAGCGGTTGGCTGCGCCCTGGAACAGCTCGAAGAGGTCGAGCGTGATCTTGCCGGTGACGTCCATCACCTTGAACCACGACAAATCGGTGAAAACGGTCAGGCCGAACAGGAACAGGGCAATGAACAGCAGCGTGCTGCCCTGAATGTTCAAGGCGTTTTTCGCCAGATCACCCAGGCTTTCGCCCAGCGCACCGCCAGCACCGGCCGGCAGACCGGTCGCCGCGTGAAAATGGATATGGGCAAGCGCAGCACCGGACAACACCAGAAATACCAGCCCGATCAGGCGCCAGGAGAACAGCCAGCCGCTCCACTGCCACGGCTCGTGACGTTGGCGGAAGATCTGGTAGGCCTTGATCGCCAGCAACAGGGGGAAGATGTAGGCGAAGTAACCGAGCACCATGAACAGGATATCGGCGCTGTAGGAGCCCGCCGGACCACCGAAATTCTGCACATCGTCGATCTTGCTGTTATGGCTCCAGCCCGGATCGTCCTTGCCGTAGGTCAGCAAGGCCATCATCAGAAACAGGCACAACGCGCCAATGGCGATCAATGCACCTTCCTTGAGGCGGTAGTGCAATTGCTGACGCCAGAGCGGCACGACTGTTTTGGGTGCTTCGGTGGATTTCTTCAAAACGCTACTATTCCTGCGCCCAAGGCGCGTCCATCTGTTGATTGACTATTAAAAACTGCCCAATCCAGGCAGGTAAAAAAGTTGACAGCCATAACTCAGACTACTTTTAACACTGCGTTCCGGTTTTTATAAACACGAAACGTCCTGCTTATTTTGTTACAAACGCTGTTACAGCCAGGCATTGTACGGGTTTGTACGCTTGATGCCATGCTTGTGATCCTAGGGTGTAGCATAGTCAACAGCACATCACGTGCGACTCAATTTGAGCATGCATTGTCTTTTGTGACAAAGGCTTATGAGGTGTTTTTATGAGCGAAGCGAAGCATCACCGCCTGATCATCCTGGGTTCCGGCCCCGCCGGTTACAGCGCAGCCGTGTATGCCGCCCGCGCCAACCTCAAACCCGTTGTCATTACCGGCATACAGGCCGGTGGCCAGCTCACTACCACCGTGGAAGTCGATAACTGGCCAGGCGATGTCGAAGGCCTCACCGGCCCGGTGTTGATGGAACGCATGCAAAAACACGCCGAGCGCTTTGCCACAGAGATCGTTTACGACCACATCCATACTGCCAAGTTGCAACAGCGCCCGTTCGAACTGATTGGCGACAGCGGCACTTACACGTGTGACGCGCTGATTATTGCCACCGGTGCGTCCGCGCAATACCTGGGGTTGGCGTCGGAAGAAACGTTTGCCGGCAAAGGCGTTTCCGCCTGCGCGACCTGCGACGGGTTCTTCTATCGCAATCAAGTGGTCGCGGTCATTGGTGGCGGCAATACCGCCGTTGAAGAAGCACTGTACTTGTCGAACATTGCCAAGGAAGTTCATCTGATACACCGGCGGGACAAGTTGCGTTCTGAGAAAATCCTCCAGGACAAACTCTTCGAGAAAGCCGCCAACGGCAATATTCGCCTGCACTGGAACCAGAACCTCGATGAGGTACTGGGTGACGCCACTGGCGTGACCGGCGCCCGCCTGCGCGATAGCCATACGGGTGAACTCAAGGAACTGGCAGTGGCCGGGGTGTTCATCGCCATCGGCCACAAACCCAATACCGACCTGTTCGTCGGCCAACTGGAAATGCGCGACGGTTACCTGCTGGTCAAGGGTGGCAGTGATGGCGATGCCACGGCGACCGCCATTGCGGGCGTGTTTGCCGCTGGTGACGTGGCCGACCACGTCTATCGCCAGGCCGTGACTTCCGCAGGGGCTGGCTGCATGGCTGCACTGGACGCGGAAAAATACCTCGACGACATTCCCGTCGTTTAACGGCACACTTCACGGCGGGCCGAGAGCCCGCCACCGCCCTCCCCTTCTGCAAGCCCGAACGCCATGCTGACTTGGTTACAACGCAACACCCTGACTTTCCCGCCACTGGAAAAGGCCATGCGTGACCCCAACGGGTTGCTGGCGGCCGGTGGCGACCTGTCTGCCGACCGGCTGATCCAGGCATATCGTCACGGCTGTTTCCCATGGTTCTCGGAAGGCCAACCGATCCTCTGGTGGTCACCCGACCCACGCACAGTTTTATTTCCCGACGAACTGCACGTATCCCGCAGCCTTGGCAAATTGCTGCGCCAACAACGCTATCAGGTGACCTTCGATCGGGATTTCGCCGCCGTTATCCGGGCGTGCGCCGCCCCCAGGGAATACGCCGATGGCACCTGGATTACCGATGCCATGCAGGACGCCTACATTAAACTGCACCGTCGCGGGTTCGCCCACTCGGTGGAAGTCTGGGACCAGCAAGAACTGGTTGGCGGATTGTACGGTTTGGCGATGGGCCAGATGTTTTTCGGCGAATCGATGTTCAGCCGCGCCGACAACGCCTCCAAATTTGGTTTTGCCACATTGGTGCGACATCTGAAAGACTCCGGCTTTGTCTTGATCGACTGCCAGATGCCGACCGATCATCTGCACAGCCTTGGCGCGCGGGCAATTCCCCGCAGCGCATTTGCCGGTTATCTGGCGCAATATCTGGATCGACCCAGCCGCGCAACCTGGGTTTGCTGAGCGACTTTTGCGCGCGTGGCTTACACTTAATCGAAAGCATTATCCCGAGGGTTGATCATGACCGAGTTGGCGCGCCTGAAGTTCTATGCCACTCAGCCCCACTCTTGCAGCTATCTGCCTGAGGAGCAGGCCACGACCCTGTTCCTTGACCCTAGCCAGCCCATGGATGTGCATGTCTATGCAGACCTGTCGGAAATGGGTTTCCGTCGCAGTGGCGATCACCTCTACCGGCCCCATTGCCAGAACTGCAATGCGTGCGTGCCTGCGCGCATTCCCGTAGGGCAATTCGCGCCCAATCGTCAGCAGAAACGCATTTTCAAACGCAACGCCGATCTGCAGGTGCGCCCGGCCAGACCCGGGTTCAGTGAAGAGTATTTCGATCTCTATCAACGGTACATTGAAGAGCGACATGCCGATGGCGACATGTATCCGCCCAGCCGCGATCAATTTTCTACGTTCCTGGTGCGTGACCTGCCGTTTTCGCGTTTCTATGAATTTCGTCTCGACGGACGGTTGCTGGCGATCGCGGTGACCGACCTGCTGCCAAACGGCCTGTCGGCGGTTTACACCTTCTATGAGCCTGCCGAAGAACGACGCAGCCTGGGGCGTTATGCGATCCTCTGGCAAATCGCCGAGGCCCGGCGCCTGGGGCTGGATGCGGTCTACCTGGGCTACTGGATCAAAAACTGCAAAAAAATGAGCTACAAGACCCAATACCGCCCAATAGAGCTGCTGGTTAACCAGCGCTGGGTCGTTCTGAACTAGAGCACACCCTAAACCCCTTGGCTTGACCCCCACTTTTCGGGCACAATGCACGCCGCTTTTGCCTGGCGCAGTTGCACCGGGCCATTCACTGGACACCGAGGGCTTTACTGCATGTCGAAAGAAGACAGCTTCGAAATGGAAGGCACTGTCGTCGACACCCTGCCCAACACCATGTTTCGCGTGGAGTTGGAAAATGGGCACGTCGTAACCGCGCATATCTCCGGCAAGATGCGCAAGAACTACATCCGTATTCTTACCGGTGACAAAGTGCGCGTCGAGCTGACGCCCTATGACTTGAGCAAAGGGCGCATCACTTACCGCGCTCGCTAATCAAGTCAATACAAAACGCCCGGCTTATGCCGGGCGTTTTTGTTTGCGGATCGTTCCCACGCTCTGCGTGGGAATGCCTCAACGGACGCTCTGCGTTCGGCTTTTGAAGGGATGCGGAGCGTCCCGGGCTGCATGCCCACGCGGAGCATGGGAACGATCAATAGCAGAAAGGCGCCAATTGGCGCCTTTCTGCTTTGTTGCGGTTAACGTCAGGCCATTTCAGCCGTGGTCTCGAACTCGAAGGTCAGTTCGCCGTCCTTGATGTCGATGTGCACCACACCGCCATGTTCGGCCAGTTCGCCAAAGAGAATCTCCTCCGCCAGCGGACGCTTGATCTTGTCCTGGATCAGGCGAGCCATTGGTCGAGCACCCATTGCCGAGTCGTAACCACCGGCCGCCAGCCAGCTGCGGGCCGCATCGGTGACTTCCAGCAATACACGCTTGTCTTCCAACTGCGCCTGGAGTTCGGTAAGGAACTTGTCCACCACACTCTTGATGACCTCATGACTGAGGCGACCAAACTGGATAATGGTGTCCAGACGGTTGCGGAACTCTGGCGTAAAGCTCTTCTTGATCACTTCCATCGCATCGGAAGAGTGGTCCTGATGAGTGAAACCGATCGAAGCACGTGCGGCAGTTTCGGCACCGGCGTTGGTCGTCATGATGACGATCACGTTACGGAAGTCCGCTTTGCGCCCGTTGTTATCGGTCAGCGTACCGTGATCCATCACCTGCAACAGCAAGTTGAAGACTTCCGGATGCGCCTTTTCGATTTCATCAAGCAACAGCACGCAGTGTGGCTGCTTGGTAATCGCTTCGGTCAGCAGGCCGCCCTGATCGAACCCCACATAACCAGGAGGTGCACCGATCAGACGCGATACGGTGTGCCGCTCCATGTACTCGGACATGTCGAAACGAATCAGCTCGACACCCAACGCCTTGGCCAGTTGGCGCGCCGCTTCGGTTTTACCGACACCGGTCGGCCCGGCGAACAGGAACGAACCGACTGGCTTGTCAGGCGACTTGAGGCCGGCACGGGAGAGCTTGATCGCGGTTGCCAGCGAGTCGATCGCCGCATCCTGGCCAAACACCGTCAGCTTCAGGTCACGCTCAAGGTTACGCAGCAGCTCCTTGTCGGAACTGGTGACGTGCTTTGGCGGAATCCGCGCGATTTTCGCAACGATGTCCTCGACCTGAGGCACTTCGATGCGCTTCACCCGCTTCTCGATCGGTTGCAGGCGCTGGAAGGCTCCCGCCTCGTCGATCACGTCGATCGCCTTGTCCGGCATATGACGGTCGTTGATATAACGCGAAGCCAGTTCGGCAGCGGCACGCAAGGCTTCATCACTGTATTCGATATTGTGATGAGTCTCGAAACGCCCTTTCAGGCCACGCAGAATACCAATGGTGTCTTCCACCGAAGGCTCCGACACGTCCACCTTTTGGAAGCGCCGTGCCAATGCTCGGTCCTTCTCGAAAATCCCACGGAATTCCTGGAAGGTGGTCGAACCGATGCACCGGATATCACCGGACGACAGCAACGGCTTGAGCAGGTTCGAAGCATCCATCACGCCACCGGACGCGGCACCCGCACCGATGATGGTGTGGATTTCGTCGATGAACAGGATCGCCTGCGGACGTTTTTTCAGTTCATTGAGCAACGCCTTGAAGCGCTTCTCGAAATCGCCACGGTATTTGGTCCCGGCCAGCAGCGCGCCGAGATCAAGGGAGTAAACCACGCTGTTGGCCAGCAGGTCCGGAACCTGGTTGTCGACAATACGCTTGGCCAGGCCTTCGGCGATCGCGGTTTTACCCACGCCGGCCTCGCCCACCAGCAGCGGATTGTTTTTGCGACGACGCGCCAGGATCTGCGCGACGCGTTCGACTTCCAGCTCACGGCCTACCAACGGATCGATTCGACCCTGGCGCGCGAGTTCATTGAGGTTGCTGGCATAAGCATCCAGAGGATTGCCTGAAGAAGAAGACTCACCGCCCTCGTCGTCCTGCATATCTTGCTCACCTTCAGAGTGATCGCCGTGCCCGGGCACCTTGGAAATGCCGTGGGCGATGTAGTTGACGACATCAATGCGGGCAACGCTCTGCTGTTTCAGCAGGAACACCGCCTGACTTTCTTGCTCACTGAAGATCGCGACCAGCACGTTGGCGCCAGTCACTTCACGCTTGCCCGAGCTCTGTACGTGAAACACAGCACGTTGCAGTACACGCTGGAAGCCCAGGGTTGGCTGGGTTTCACGATCTTCGTCATGCACGGGGATCAATGGCGTGGTGGAGTCGATGAACTCCTGCAGGTCATGCTTGAGTTTGTCGAGGTTTGCGCCGCACGCACGCAAAACGGTGGCGGCAGCCTCATTGTCCAATAGGGCCAGCAGAAGATGTTCGACGGTCATGAACTCATGACGCTTCGAACGAGCCTCCTTGAAGGCAAGATTGAGGGTGACTTCGAGCTCGCGGTTTAACATAGCTTCACCTCATACCCAAGTGGTCGGCGATTAACCGTCCTTCTCGATTTCACAGAGTAGCGGATGCTGGCTTTCCCTGGCGTACTGGTTGACCTGCATGGCCTTCGTCTCGGCGATGTCGCGGGTAAACACTCCACATACTGCCCGTCCTTCTGTATGAACGGCCAGCATGACCTTGGTCGCCAGCTCGCGATTCAGGTTAAAAAACACCTCGAGCACTTCGACGACGAAATCCATCGGTGTGTAGTCATCGTTGAACAAAACCACCTTGTACATCGGCGGCGCCTGTAAAGCAGGCTTGGCCTCCTGAACAGCAATGCCTGCGGAATCGTCGTCGTGTAAATCAGGGCGATCCTGATTGAATGTTAGTCGAATCTGGCTGATTGCATGCATGGAAAGAAAGGTTCGTCAGTTGTTCGAATACAGTGGTGGGGGCGGCTATCAGCGTTTTCAACTCCGACTGCCGGGTCAGCTTGACTATCGGCAAAAGGGTGTTACAAACAATAGAGCCCACAGTGGGTAAAAAAGGTCCGCGGAGTCAACTTTTTTCGAAGAAGTGACTGCGGATGAACTGGATGATACTCCAGTGATGGAGTCTGTTGCAGAGGGAGTTGGGTATGTCAGGTGTCAAGGTCAGCGGCAAGGTCAAATGGTTCAACAACGCCAAGGGTTACGGCTTCATCAATGAGGATGGCAAGACGGAAGATCTGTTTGCCCATTACTCGGCCATCCAGATGGACGGTTACAAGACCCTCAAAGCCGGGCAATCTGTGGTGTTCGAGATCATCCAGGGACCCAAGGGCCTGCATGCGGTCAACATCATGAATCCTGTGGATGCATCGAAACCGGTGACATCCACCACATCATCAGCTGTAACGGCCTGAGCCCGCACAACATCCAGTCATAAAAAAAACCGCCCGGCTCAAACACTTGAGCCGGGCGGTTTTCGCATGCCTTTCGTTCGCTTACATGTGCGAGATCAACGCATCGCCAAAGCCGGAAGAGGAAACCAGTTTCGCGCCCTCCATCAGACGTTCGAAGTCATAGGTCACGGTCTTGGCGGAAATCGCGCCGTTAGTGCCCTTGATGATCAGGTCTGCCGCTTCGGTCCAGCCCATGTGGCGCAGCATCATTTCCGCAGACAGGATCAGCGAACCCGGGTTGACCTGGTCCTTGCCGGCGTACTTCGGTGCTGTGCCGTGGGTGGCTTCGAACATGGCCACCGTGTCGGACAGGTTGGCACCTGGGGCAATACCGATACCTCCCACTTCAGCCGCGAGGGCGTCGGACAGGTAGTCCCCATTCAGGTTCAGGGTGGCGATTACATCGTACTCAGCCGGGCGCAGCAGGATCTGCTGGAGCATGGCATCGGCGATGGCATCCTTGACGATGACATTCTTGCCGGTTTTCGGGTTCTTGAACTGCATCCACGGGCCGCCGTCGAGCAGAGTCGCACCGAACTCTTCAGCCGCCACTTCGTAGGCCCATTCCTTGAAGGCACCTTCGGTGAACTTCATGATGTTGCCTTTGTGCACGATGGTCAGCGAATCACGATCGTTGTCGACCACATATTGCAGGGCCTTGCGCGCCAGACGCTTGGTGCCTTGCAGGGACACCGGCTTGACGCCGATACCGCAGTTCTCGTCGAAACGGATCTTGGTAACGCCCATTTCTTCTTTAAGGAACTTGATGACCTTGGTGGCTTCCGGCGTGCCGGCTTTCCATTCGATGCCGGCGTAGATGTCTTCGGAGTTCTCGCGGAAGATCGTCATGTCGACGTCGCCTGGCTTCTTGACCGGGCTGGGCACGCCTTCGAACCAGCGCACCGGGCGCAGGCAGACGTAAAGGTCGAGTTGCTGACGCAACGCCACGTTGAGCGAGCGGATGCCGCCACCCACCGGGGTGGTCAGCGGGCCTTTGATGGAAACCACGTAATCCTTGACCGCGTCCAGGGTTTCCTGAGGCAGCCAGGTGTCCTGATCGTAAACCTGGGTCGCTTTCTCCCCGGCATAAACTTCCATCCAGGAAATCTTGCGCTCGCCGCCGTAAGCCTTTTTCACAGCAGCATCGACAACCTTGATCATGACCGGGCTGATGTCGACACCAATGCCGTCACCTTCGATGAAGGGGATGATCGGGTTATTAGGAACATTGAGAGAATGGTCTGCATTGACGGTGATTTTGTCGCCGACGGCTGGAACCTGAATCTTCTTGTAACCCATGCTGAACTCCATTGATTGGATTGAACATCTGGCTTGGTTCGAGCGTAACCCAGTTGAATCGGCGCGCAAACCCTATGTTCCATTCATCTGCCGCAAAGCCATACAACCAGCGCGCTACAAGCCTGAAAGCAAAGGGAAAAGCGCCAAACTCAAGCACGACGAATGACCATACGCCTTGCTCGCCCCTGCGACCTTTAGACCAATGGACGACAATCGTTGCATATGAACCATCGGCAGATTGCCAGCAACCTATGTATAATGCCGCCCGCTGACTAAAGGGTCACGATGGCTGAACGGCTCTATGACGAGCCTTTGCGCCGCACAATCTGGTCTGTTACCGCAGACCGGCTACTTGACGCCCTACTGATGCACCCAACATCACAGCAACGAAACCTCGATATTCGGCTCATGGATGACTTTGAACGAACGCGCTTACCCGGCGCCCCTCGAGTTTCTGCGCACGCTTTAGCAAAGAAGAGAGAGTTAATCCGAATATGCCCACCCGCTCGAAGATCATCTATACCTTCACCGACGAAGCTCCCGCCCTCGCCACCTATTCACTGTTGCCTATCGTAGAGGCGTTCACCGCCTCGGCTGATATCGCCGTGGAAACCCGCGATATCTCTCTTGCAGGGCGCATCCTGGCCAGCTTCCCCGAGCAATTGGGCGACAAAGCCGTAGCCGACCACCTCGCCGAACTGGGCGACCTGGCCGTTACGCCTGAAGCCAACATCATCAAGCTGCCGAACATCAGCGCCTCGGTTCCGCAATTGCAAGCCGCGATCAAAGAACTGCAAGCCCAGGGCTACGCACTGCCGGACTACCCGGAAACCGTGACCAGCGACGCCGACAAAGACGTCAAGTCGCGCTACGACAAGGTCAAGGGCAGCGCCGTGAACCCGGTTCTGCGTGAAGGCAACTCCGACCGTCGCGCCCCGCTGTCGGTCAAGAACTACGCGCGCAAACACCCGCACAAAATGGGCGCCTGGGCTGCTGACTCCAAGTCCCACGTTGCGCACATGAGCACCGGTGATTTCTACGGCAGCGAAAAAGCTGCCCTGATCGACGCCGCTGGCGCCGTGAAGATCGAACTGATCGCTCAAGACGGCACCACCACCGTCCTGAAAGAAAAGACCACCGTTCAGGCTGGCGAGATCCTCGACTGCGCCGTCATGAGCAAAAACGCTCTGCGCGCATTCATTGCCGCTGAAATCGAAAGCGCCAAGGCACAAGGCGTGCTGCTGTCGGTTCACCTGAAAGCGACCATGATGAAGGTTTCCGACCCGATCATGTTCGGCCAGATCGTTGCCGAGTTCTATAAAGACGCACTGGCCAAGCACGCTGACGTGCTGGCACAGATCGGCTTCAACCTGAACAACGGCATCGGCGATCTGTACGCTCGCATCAAGGCCCTGCCGGCCGAGCAGCAAGCGCAGATCGAAGCTGACATTCAAGCGGTCTACGCCGTTCGCCCTGCCCTGGCGATGGTCAACTCCGACAAAGGCATCACCAACCTGCACGTGCCGAGCGACGTCATTGTCGACGCCTCGATGCCAGCAATGATCCGTGACTCCGGCAAAATGTGGGGCACCGACGGCCAGCTGCACGACACCAAGGCTGTGATCCCGGATCGCTGCTACGCCACCATCTACCAGGCGGTGATCGAAGACTGCAAGGCCAACGGCGCCTTCGACCCAACCACCATGGGCAGCGTGCCGAACGTTGGCCTGATGGCGAAAAAGGCCGAAGAGTACGGTTCCCACGACAAGACGTTCCAGATCAAGACCAACGGCGTTGTCCGCGTGACCGACACCAATGGCACCCTGCTGCTGGAACAGTCGGTTGAAGCCGGCGACATCTTCCGCATGTGTCAGACCAAAGACGCGCCGATCCAGGACTGGGTCAAGCTGGCCGTCAACCGTGCTCGCGCAAGCAGCACGCCAGCGATCTTCTGGCTGGACCCGATGCGCGCCCACGATGGCGTGGTGATCGAGAAAGTTCAGGCTTACCTGAAGGATCACGACACTGCCGGCCTGGACATCCAGATCATGGCGCCGGTCGACGCAATGAAGTACACCCTGCAGCGCACCCGCGCAGGCAAGGACACCATCTCGGTGACCGGCAACGTACTGCGCGACTACCTGACCGACCTGTTCCCGATCATGGAACTGGGCACCAGCGCCAAGATGCTGTCGATCGTGCCGCTGATGAACGGCGGTGGCCTGTTCGAAACCGGCGCCGGCGGTTCGGCGCCGAAGCATGTTCAGCAGCTGCTGGAAGAAAACTTCCTGCGCTGGGATTCGCTGGGTGAGTTCCTGGCATTGGCCGCATCCCTGGAACACCTGGGCGTGACCTACAACAATCCAAAGGCACTGGTTCTGGCCAAGACCCTGGACCAGGCCACCGGCCAGTTCCTGGACAACAACAAGTCGCCATCGCGCAAAGTCGGCAACATCGACAACCGCGGCAGCCACTTCTACCTGGCGCTGTACTGGGCTCAAGCCCTGGCTGCCCAGACCGAAGACACTGCACTGCAAGCGCAGTTCGCGACGCTGGCCAAGACCCTGACCGAGAACGAGGCAACCATCGTTGCCGAGCTCAACGCCGTTCAGGGCAAGCCAGTGGACATTGGCGGCTACTACCACGCCAGCGCCGAGCTGATCAGCAAGGCCATGCGTCCAAGCGCCACACTCAACGCGGCGATTGCTGCGCTGGTGTAAGGCTGCAAGGAAGTACCACAAACCCCGGCCCTGTGCCGGGGTTTGTGTTTTCGGTACTTAATGATTGGCACAAAAACCTGTGGGAGCTGGCTTGCCAGCGATGACGATTTATCATTCGACATCAACATTGACTGACCCACCGCTATCGCTGGCAAGCCAGCTCCCACAGGGACTGTGCTCCAGCATTCAACATCGAGGAAGCTTCATGACCTGGCAACCCCACATCACCGTCGCCACCATCGTCGAAGACAACGGCCGCTTCCTGATGGTCGAGGAACTCAAGCACGGTCGCGTCGTACTCAATCAACCGGCCGGCCACCTCGACCCGAACGAGACCCTGACCGAAGCCGCCGTGCGCGAAACCCTCGAGGAAACCGGCTGGGACGTCGAACCGACCGGCGTGCTGGGCATTTATCTGTACACCGCCCCGAGTAACGGCGTGACTTACCAACGGGTCTGCTTCATCGCCAAACCACTGAAACACCACCCGGATTATCAATTGGACGACGGCATCGTCGGTGCCAAGTGGTTGACCCGCGACGAATTAATCGAGCAGCGCGATAACTGGCGCAGCGAACTGATCATCCGCTGCATCGACGACTATCTGGGCGGCCAACACTTCAGCCTCGAATTGATCCGTCCTTCTCTTTAGCCTTGCGGGCCTGAGCCTGCTAGAATCGCGTCCTTTTTCAAGACACTCATTGAATCCCTATGCGTGATCCAGCCCCTTCTGACACAAAAAAGAAGCGCGTCATTGTCGGCATGTCCGGCGGCGTGGACTCTTCCGTTTCCGCCCTCCTGCTGATCGAGCAGGGTTATGAGGTGGAAGGCCTGTTCATGAAGAACTGGGAAGAAGACGATGGAACGGAATACTGCACCGCCATGGATGACCTGGCGGACGCCCAGGCCGTGTGCGACAAGATCGGCATCAAGCTGCACACCGCCAACTTCGCGGCGGAGTACTGGGACAACGTGTTCGAGCATTTCCTGGCCGAATACAAGGCCGGTCGTACGCCGAATCCGGACATCCTGTGCAACCGCGAAATCAAGTTCAAGGCGTTCCTCGACTACGCCATGATGCTGGGCGCCGACCTGATCGCCACCGGTCACTACGTGCGTCGCCGCGACATCGATGGCCGCACCGAATTGCTCAAAGGCCTGGACCCGAACAAGGACCAGAGCTATTTCCTGCACGCCGTCGGTGGCGAACAGATCGCCAAGACCCTGTTCCCGGTCGGCGAACTGGAAAAACCCCAAGTGCGCGCAATTGCCGAGAAATACCAGCTGGCGACCGCGAAGAAGAAAGACTCCACCGGGATCTGCTTCATCGGCGAGCGCCGTTTCAGCGATTTCCTCAAGCAATACCTGCCAGCTCAACCAGGCGAGATCAAGACCACCGAAGGCGAAATCATCGGCCGTCACCACGGCCTGATGTACCACACCATCGGCCAGCGCCAGGGCCTGGGCATTGGCGGCTTGAAAGACGCCAGTGACGAGCCGTGGTACGTGCTGGTCAAAGACCTGGAGCACAACGAGCTGATCGTCGGCCAAGGCAACGATCACCCGTGGCTGTTCTCCCGCGCCCTGCTCGCCTCGGACATCTATTGGGTCAACCCGATCGACCTGAGCCAGCCACGCAAGCTGACCGCCAAGGTGCGCTATCGCCAGAGCGACCAGCCTTGCACCCTGGAAAAGACTGCCAACGGCTATCGCGCGACCTTCGATGACCCGCAGCGCGCGGTCACTCCAGGCCAATCGGTGGTGTTCTATGACGGCGAAATCTGCCTCGGCGGCGGCGTCATTGAAGTAGCAGAGCCATGGACCAGCAAAGGCGCTCTTGAAGGCGAGCAGCAATGACTCCCACCCAGGAACAACTGACGGCGCTGGGCGGCGTATTTCTCGCCGCCGTGCTGGTAGACAAGATCGCCAAGACCGGACAGACCAGCGAAGCCGGCTTGACCTGCATGCTCGGCAGCCTGTTGATCCGCGACCCCAAGGACACCCTGGAAGTCTACGGGGGCGACGACCTCAATCTGCGCGAAGGCTATCGCGCGCTGATCGGCGCCCTCGAACGCGACCCGAGCGCCCTGCAACGCGAGCCGTTGCGCTATGCGCTGGCCATGCTCGGTCTTGAGCGGCAGCTGGCCAAGCGCAGCGACATGCTGGATGTGATCGGCAAGCGCCTGCCGCAAATTCAATCCCAGGTCGAACACTTCGGCCCGGCCCACGAAAACGTGATCGCCGCCTGCGGCGCGCTGTATCAGGACACCTTGAGCACCCTGCGCCAACGCATCCAGGTGCATGGCGACATGCGCAACCTGCAGCAACCGAGCAATGCCTCGAAAATCCGCGCCTTGTTGTTGGCCGGCATTCGTTCGGCACGCCTGTGGCGGCAATTGGGCGGGCATCGCTGGCAACTGGTGATCAGCCGTCGCAAATTGCTCAAAGAACTTTACCCATTGATGCGTAACGAATAACTCGCATCGACGGAACCGAACCTAGCAATACGCGTAATACGCCGGTCAGTTGGCGACGGACCGGCGGATTTTTTCATGTATGATACGCGCCCCATTTCGTTGCCCGACTGTCCGAGAACACCCCATGCAGCTTTCTTCGCTCACTGCGGTTTCCCCTGTTGACGGCCGCTACGCCGGCAAAACCCAGGCCCTGCGCCCAATTTTCAGCGAGTACGGCCTGATCCGTGCCCGCGTTCTGGTTGAAGTGCGCTGGCTCCAGCGCCTGGCCGCTCACCCTGCCATCAGCGAAGTGCCGGCGTTCTCCGCCGAAGCCAACGCTGTATTGAATGCCCTGGCGGAAAATTTCTCTCTGGAACACGCCGAGCGCGTCAAAGAGATCGAGCGCACCACCAACCACGACGTCAAAGCCATCGAATACCTGCTCAAAGAGCAAGCGGCCAAACTGCCGGAATTGGCCAAGGTCAGCGAATTCATCCACTTTGCCTGCACCAGCGAGGACATCAACAACCTGTCCCACGCCCTGATGCTGCGCGAAGGCCGTGATGACGTGATGCTGCCGCTGATGCGCCAGACCGCCAACGCCATCCGCGAGCTGGCCATCCGCTTCGCCGACGTGCCGATGCTGTCGCGCACCCACGGTCAACCGGCCTCGCCGACTACCCTGGGCAAAGAACTGGCCAACGTGGTCTACCGTCTGGAGCGCCAGATCGCTCAAGTCGCTGCCGTGCCACTGCTGGGCAAGATCAACGGCGCTGTCGGCAACTACAACGCTCACCTGTCGGCCTACCCCGAGATCGACTGGGAAGCCAACGCCCGCGCCTTCATCGAAGACGAGCTGGGCCTGGGCTTCAACCCGTACACCACGCAGATCGAGCCGCATGACTACATTGCCGAGCTGTTTGACGCGATCGCCCGCTTCAACACCATTCTGATCGACTTCGACCGTGATATCTGGGGCTACATCTCCCTGGGTTATTTCAAACAGCGCACCATCGCTGGCGAAATCGGTTCGTCGACCATGCCGCACAAGGTCAACCCGATCGACTTCGAAAACTCCGAAGGCAACCTGGGCATCGCCAACGCACTATTCCAGCACCTGGCGAGCAAACTGCCGATCTCCCGCTGGCAGCGCGACCTGACCGACTCCACCGTACTGCGCAACCTCGGTGTCGGCTTCGCCCACAGCGTGATCGCGTACGAAGCCAGCCTCAAGGGCATCAGCAAACTGGAGCTCAACGAGCAGAAGATTGCCGCTGACCTGGACGCGTGCTGGGAAGTATTGGCCGAGCCGATCCAGACCGTGATGCGTCGCTACAACATCGAAAACCCGTACGAAAAGCTGAAAGAATTGACCCGCGGCAAGGGCATCAGCCCGCAAGCGCTGCAGACTTTCATCGACGGCCTGGACATGCCAGCCGCCGCGAAGGCCGAGCTGAAATTGCTCACCCCGGCCAACTACATCGGTAACGCTGTAGAGCAAGCCAAACGCATCTGATCGACCGCTGGACCCCTTTAAGACGCCCGGCCGCGCCGGGCGTTTTTATTCCCGTATGAAAAGTGCTTTTTTTCAATAGGTTACACATGAATCCTGACACTCCTCTTCAACTTCTGGGCGGCATCACGGCACGGGAATTCCTGCGCGATTACTGGCAGAAAAAACCACTGCTGATCCGCCAGGCAATTCCTGATTTCGAAAGCCCGATCGACGCCGACGAACTGGCCGGCCTGGCGCTGGAAGAAGAAGTTGAATCGCGCCTGATCATCGAGAACGGCGAGCGTCCATGGGAATTGCGTCGCGGCCCGTTTGCCGAGGACGAATTCAGCAAGTTGCCGGAGCGCGACTGGA
Organism: Pseudomonas sp. Sample_22; assembly: GCF_004307635.1. Taxonomy (NCBI): domain Bacteria; kingdom Pseudomonadati; phylum Pseudomonadota; class Gammaproteobacteria; order Pseudomonadales; family Pseudomonadaceae; genus Pseudomonas; species Pseudomonas sp. Sample_22. The sequence goes on along the minus strand of NZ_RCNY01000094.1, from coordinate 52,534 downwards.
CCCTGCTGGTTCAAGCGGTCGACCAGTTCGTACCGGAAGTCAGTGAACTGCTGGAAAACTTCCGCTTCCTGCCAAGCTGGCGCATCGACGATGTGATGATCAGCTTTGCTGCACCGGGTGGCAGCGTCGGTCCGCACTTCGACAACTACGATGTTTTCCTGCTGCAAGGCCACGGCAAGCGCAACTGGAAGATTGGCCAGATGTGCGATTCCGAAAGCCCGCTGCTGCAACACGCCGACTTGCGCATCCTCGCTGATTTCGAAGCGACCGATGAATGGGTCCTGGAGCCGGGCGACATGCTGTACCTGCCGCCGCGCCTGGCCCACTGCGGCGTCGCCGTCGACGACTGCCTGACCTACTCGGTCGGCTTCCGCGCACCGAGCGCCGCTGAAGTGCTGACTCACTTCACCGACTTCCTCAGCCAGTTCCTGCCGGACGAAGAACGCTACACCGACGCCGACGCCTTGCCGGCCGCCGACCCGCACCAGATCCAGCACGACGCCCTCGATCGCCTGAAAAGCCTGCTGGCCGAACACATGAGCGACGAGCGCCTGCTGCTGACCTGGTTCGGCCAGTTCATGACCGAGCCGCGCTATCCAGAGCTGGTGGTCGGCCCTGAAGACCTCGCAGAAGACGACGTCCTGGGTGCGCTGGAGCAAGGCGCCGTCTTGATCCGTAACCCGAGCGCGCGCCTGGCCTGGTCGGAAGTCGATGACGACTTGCTGTTGTTCGCCAGCGGCCAGAGTCGTTATCTGCCGGGCAAACTGCGCGAACTGCTGAAGATGATCTGCGCCGCCGACGCCCTGCACGTCGACAACCTTGGCGATTGGCTCAGCGACGAAGACGGTCGCGGGCTGCTCTGCGAGCTGGTCAAGCAAGGAAGCCTGGGGTTCGCCGATGAATAAGATTCACGTACGTGTCGCAGACTGGCAAAAGGACAACGCCGAGATCCGGCGCATTCGTGAAACGGTGTTCGTCGCCGAGCAATGCGTACCGCCTGAACTGGAATGGGACGCCGACGATGCAACGGCCGTGCATTTCCTTGCATTCGAAGGCGACTTCCCCATTGGCACCGCACGCCTGCTGCCGGACGGTCACATCGGCCGGGTGTCGGTCCTCAAGGACTGGCGCGGCTTGAAAGTCGGCGACGCGCTGATGCAGGCCGTGATCGGTGAAGCCGAAGAACGCGGGCTCAAGCAGCAAATGCTCAGCGCCCAGGTGCAAGCCACGGCGTTCTATGAACGCCTGGGTTTCAGCATGGTCAGTGAGGAGTTCCTCGAAGCCGGAATCCCGCATGTGGACATGGTGCGCCATTCTGCCTGAGGTTTAAGGCTTAAAGTTTGATCCCTGTGGCGAGGGAGCTTGCTCCCGCTGGGCTGCGTAGCAGACCCAAGATTTCAGGGCCGCTTCGCGCCCCAACGGGAGCAAGCTCCCTCGCCACAAAAGCTTCGATCGCATCACAAAACGCCCCGACATCGCGAGATGCCGGGGCGTTTTGCTGTCTAGGATTCAACTTGCCCCACCCCAGGCCGACAAACTGGCAATATCAAGCCTTTGATTGCGGAGATAACGGATATGTCCCTACGCACCCTGCTCACCACACTGCTGGTGAGCTGCAGTTTTTCGGTCATGGCAGCCACCGAAATCGTGCCTTTGAATTACCACACCAGCGCCGACATGTTACCCGTGGCACAAGACTTCATCGGCAAGGACGGCAACGTCAGCGCCTACGGAAATCAGTTAATAGTCAATGCCGATCAACGCAAGATCGACGAACTTAAAGCGCTGATCGGCCAACTCGACACCGCACCCAAGCGCCTGCTGATCACCGTCGACACCAACGACAACAACGTACAGGGCGATCAGGGTTATTCAGTCAACGGCGCCAAGCCCGGCCAAACTCGCATCATCAGCCGTAGCACCGCCAGTCGTGACGGCGGAATTCAACAAGTCCAGGCCACCGATGGCATGCCGGCGCTGATCCAGGTCGGCCAGAGCGTACCGCTGACCAGCACCCAGAGCGACTCCTACGGCGACCTGCGCAGCCAGACTGAATACCGCAACGTCACCCAGGGCTTTTACGTCACAGCCAACGTCACCGGCGAAATCGTCCACCTGTCGATCAGTACCAACCGTGACCGCTTGAGCCAGGAACGTCCCGATGTAGTGAACGTACAAAGTACCGACACAACCGTCACCGGACGTCTTGGTGAATGGATCCTGCTGGCCGGGGTCAATGGCCAGACCCAGGCCGACAAACAGGGCATAGCCCGCAGCTACTCGACACAGAGCCGCAATGACATGACCCTGCGCGTGAAAGTCGACACTTTGGACTAAACATCGAAAACTGACTGATTAGTCGTATTAGACCAAAGATGTAGTGCTTGAAAAAAAGCACTACAAAACGTTTGACGAGCCAAAAAAGCAAAGGCATGATGGCCTCGCTCCCGCTAATCAGGGGCCCTGGCAAGGGCCTTCGAGGCGACGTTCGTACCTACCCCGCGAACCGCTTCGTGTCTGTACCGCCCACAAGGTGTGTTTGACGAGGTTGCCGACTGGAACGAAGTTGTCCCGAGGGACGGAAGCGTATTTAGGTAAACCCGGCATCACACTGAAGTTCGCACCAAGGCCCACGACGCCCCAATGCGCCCACCAGTTCGCCCTTACCTGCTCACTTCCCCTCGAGCCCATCGTTCATCCCGTCGCCACCCCCGCCGAATCCGACTTGACCGCCTAAGCTTCTGGTCAGCGAGCGCAGGAATTTTCCACCGCAGAACAACTTTTCATAAAGACGCGACGAGGTTTATCTCCCATGGCACTGACACGCGAACAGCAAATTGCAGCCCTCGAAAAAGACTGGGCTGAAAACCCGCGCTGGAAAGGCGTGACACGCACTTACTCCGCTGCTGACGTCGTCCGCCTGCGTGGCTCGGTTCAACCTGAGCACACCTTTGCAAAAATGGGCGCCGAGAAGCTGTGGAACCTGGTTACCCAGGGTGCCAAGCCAGCCTTCCGTCCTGAGAAAGATTTCGTCAACTGCATGGGCGCCCTGACCGGCGGCCAGGCTGTGCAACAAGTCAAAGCCGGTATCCAGGCAATCTACCTGTCGGGCTGGCAAGTGGCTGCGGACAACAACTCCGCCGAATCGATGTACCCGGACCAGTCGCTGTACCCGGTGGACTCGGTTCCAACTGTGGTCAAGCGCATCAACAACTCGTTCCGTCGTGCCGACCAGATCCAGTGGAAAGCCGGCAAGAACCCGGGCGACGACGGCTACATCGACTACTTCGCACCGATCGTGGCTGACGCTGAAGCCGGTTTCGGCGGCGTACTGAACGCTTACGAGCTGATGAAGAGCATGATCGAAGCAGGCGCCGCCGGTGTTCACTTCGAAGACCAACTGGCTTCCGTGAAGAAATGCGGCCACATGGGCGGCAAAGTACTGGTTCCTACCCAGGAAGCCGTACAGAAGCTGACCGCTGCACGTCTGGCTGCTGACGTTGCCGGTACGCCGACCATCATCCTGGCTCGTACCGACGCGAACGCTGCGGACCTGCTGACTTCCGACTGCGACCCGTACGACCAGCCGTTCGTAACGGGCGAACGCACCCAGGAAGGTTTCTACAAAGTACGCGCTGGTCTGGACCAGGCAATCGCTCGTGGCCTGGCTTACGCTCCGTACGCCGACCTGATCTGGTGCGAAACCGCCAAGCCAGACCTGGAAGAGGCTCGTCGCTTCGCTGAAGCGATCAAGAAGGAATACCCGGACCAACTGCTGTCCTACAACTGCTCGCCTTCCTTCAACTGGAAGAAGAACCTGGACGACGCGACCATCGCCAAGTTCCAGCGCGAACTGTCCGCCATGGGCTACAAGCACCAGTTCATCACCCTGGCCGGCATTCACAACATGTGGCACAGCATGTTCAACCTGGCGCACGACTACGCCCGCAACGACATGACTGCCTACGTGAAGCTGCAAGAGCAGGAATTCGCTGACGCATCGAAGGGCTACACCTTCGTGGCTCACCAGCAGGAAGTGGGCACCGGCTACTTCGACGACATGACCACCGTGATCCAGGGTGGCTCGTCTTCGGTAACCGCACTGACCGGTTCGACTGAAGAAGAACAGTTCCACTGATCTGCTTCTTGAGTAAACAGCCGCTGCGGACTGAATAGAAAGCTAACCGCAGCGCTGCACATCTGACGCCCCGACCGCCTGGTTCGGGGCGTTTTTTTGTCTGCGATTTAACCAACACTGCAAAACCCCGGTAGGAGCTGACGAGTGAAACGAGGCTGCGATCTTTTGATCTTGCTTCTAAAAAACAAAGTCAAAAGATCGCAGCCTCGTTTCACTCGTCAGCTCCTACAAAGGTCGGCGGCAGTCTGGGCAAAAACGTTGCTCCATCTCTAAGCGGAGTGAGCGACCGGGAATCAGATAACGAAGTTAACCAGTCGATTGGGCACCACAATCATCCTGCCCGCGCCTTCCAGATAACTGCGCAACACCGGATCAGCCAATGCCTGGCTCCGTATCGCATCGTGATCGGCATCAACCTGGATCATGATGTCCCCACGCAACTTGCCGTTGACTTGCACCATCATTTTTACTTCGTTCTGTTTCAAGGCTTCATTGTCGGGTACCGGCCACGAACTGTCGTAGATGTCACCTGCGAAACCCAGTTCCGCCCAGAGTGTCTGGGCGATGTGCGGCGTAACGGGATACAGGACCTGCAACAGGATCGCCATCCCCTCGCGGGCCGCGTGCGGGCCAGCCGACCTGCCGCCCTCCAGCACCTTGAACATCTTCATCGCACCCGAAACCACAGTGTTGTATTGCAGCCGTTCGTAATCGTTGTTGATCTGCTGCAGCAAGCGATGTATCTCAAAGCGCACGCGTCTGGATTCGGCAACGTCCTCAACCCGAGCATCCCCACCATCCGGGGCCCGGCTGTCACAGGCAAAAGTCCATAGCCGGCGCAGGAAGCGATAAGCACCCTCCACCCCACTGTCGCTCCAGATCGTGTCCTGGTCGGGAGGTCCCGCGAAAATAGTAAACAAACGGGCAGTGTCGGCGCCGAACGTGTTGATGATGTCCTTCGGCTCGACGACGTTGTTCTTCGACTTGGACATTTTCTCCACGCCGCCAATGGTGACGGGCAAACCGTCCTCAAGCGCCGTAGCCTTTACCGGGCGACCTTTTTCATCGTACTCGACCGTCACCTGCGCGGGATAAAACCATCGCCGACTGCCATCATCCGCTTTGCGGTAATAACTTTCCCGCAACAGCATGCCTTGGGTGAACAGGTTCTTGAACGGTTCGCTGAACGCCACCAGCCCTTCATCCCGCATAGCCCGGGTCCAGAACCTGGCGTACAGCAAATGCAGCACAGCATGCTCGATACCGCCGATGTATTGATCGACGGGCATCCAGTATTGGCTGCCTGGCCCCACCATCGCGGTAGCACTGTCGGGATCGCAGTAGCGCATGAAGTACCAGCTTGAGTCGACGAAGGTATCCATGGTGTCCGTTTCTCGAAGCGCCGGCGCCGCGCAGCGAGGGCAAGCCACATGGCGAAATCCTTCATGTTCCAGTAACGGGTTTGCGCTGCCGTCGGGAACACAATCGGTGGGTAACACCACGGGCAGATCTGCGTAAGGTACCGGGATGTCGCCACATTGTTCACAATGGATGATGGGAATTGGGGTTCCCCAGTACCGCTGCCGTGAAATCCCCCAATCGCGCAGGCGCCACGTGGTGGTTTCCTCGCCCATGCCACATTCAACCAACGCCGCGACGATGGCCTGAGTGGCCTGTTCGACTGTCAGCCCATCGAAGGTGCCGGAGTTGATCAGATGGCCGTCCCGACGGGTGTAATCGTCTGACCAGACCTCGGGCTCGTACGCCTGATCATCGGAGGCAATGACCTGGCGAACAGGCAAACCGTATTGATGGGCAAAGTTGAAGTCACGCTCATCGTGGGCAGGCACGGCCATCAGGGCCCCTTCACCGTATTCGCTGAGCACATAGTTGGTAATCCACAGTGCGACAGGCTCACCGGTCAACGGGTGCTCGACGTGCAAACCGCTGGGAACGCCGATCTTGACCTGAACGCTGGAGGCGGGACCGGCATCCGCCGCTTGACGACACGCCCGCACCTGCAACTCCAGGCTCGGATCAAGCTCCAGAGCCCGCCTGGCCAGTGCATGCTCGGGAGAAATGGCACAGAAGGTCACCCCCATCAGCGTATCCACCCGGGTTGTGAACACCCACAGCTTGCCTGCATCGATAAGTTGCTCCGACGCATCCCGGATCTGGTGGGCAAATGCCAGACGAACACCGCTGGCCTTGCCGATCCAGTTGCGCTGCATGGTGCGCACCCTGTCGGGCCAGCCATCCAGCGTGTCGATGGCCGATAGCAACTCTTCGGCATATTGCGTGATACGCAGGTAGTACCCGGGAATTTCCCGCTTCTCGACCAGCGCCCCCGAGCGCCAGCCTCGACCTTCGATCACCTGCTCATTGGCCAGCACCGTTTGGTCGACAGGATCCCAGTTGACTATCTGGGTTTTCTTGTAGGCCACGCCCTTTTCCAGCAACTTGAGGAAGAACCACTGACTCCATTTGTAATACTGTGGGTCGCTGGTGGCGATCTCGCGCGACCAATCGAAGGCCAGCCCCAGCGGCTGCATTTGCGCCTTCATGTCCGCAATGTTCAGTCGTGTCCACTCGGCGGGAGAAACACCCGACTGCATGGCCGCATTCTCTGCCGGCAAACCAAAAGCATCCCAGCCCATCGGCATCAGGACATTGAACCCTTTCATGCGTAAATGACGGGCCAACATGTCGTTGATCGTATAGTTGCGAACGTGCCCCATATGCAACTTTCCCGATGGATAGGGAAGCATCGAGCAGGCATAAAACTTCGGCCGACTTTGATCTTCGACCGCCCTGAATACATCACCTTGAAGCCATTTGGCCTGAGCCGTACTTTCAACCCAGACTGGATCATACTGTGGTCGCATAGAGGTTCCTCAACATTGCAGGAGCTGAACAACGACTCGCTCGGCTCACACTCCTTAAAAGTTACCGGTCGATTTGCTTCAGTTCCTGTCCGGCGATGAAATACGGGGCGCTACAGCCGTCCTGGCAGCAACCAAAAGACAGCCGCCTCCGAACAGGAGGCCCAACAGCCCATAAAGACTCCAACTCAGCTGGAAACCGACCCCGCTGATCAACGAGGCGCCCAGCCCTACGGATACCATCCTCGCCCCCGCCAGCACGATCGGAATAAGGGAAAAAAGACTGGCCTGGGTTTGCAATGTGGTTTTCTGCGAAATCAGCGCGGTGATGTAGGTAATGCCGAGAATCTCACCCAGCGTCCAGAAGAAAACAAACGACAGGATCAGAACTGTCTGCTCGAAAAAGGCATAGGCGCCAAATCCGATACCGTAAAAAACCGCAGCCAGGGACAGATTGGTGAGCGCCCCGAAACGCGACGTCAACGCTATCAGTGGTTGCGTCAACACGATCACCATCAACGCATTGACGATACCTACAGCACCGAACACGCTGGCGGCCTTCCCCGCCGTTACCACGTCAAGCCATAGAGGCAGCTGATATTCACGCTGCGCATCCAGCACCGACAACGCAAAGAACATTGCGCCCGCAACGATCACGATCCTTGGCACATCAACCAGTGCGCCGATGGAAGCCCTTCTGGCTTCAGGTACGGCGCTCTGGCGTTCCGGCAGAGCCAGAAAGATACTCGCCAAAAGGCACAACACACTCACGACCATCGCAAAAATCATCAGGTAGTGACTGTCCAGGCCGAGCAAATACCCACCAATCACGAACAGCAGCGCGCCCCCCAGATTGCTGGCCAGGTGTAAATAGCCAAAGTTGGCGACGCGATTGCTTTCATCCGCCGCCAAGGACGTGAGGACACTAAATACCGGCGTGATCAGGCCCGCACACAGCATGAACAGCAGCACCATCACAATGGATGCGATCGATGAGCTGAACAGTGCAGCAAACAACAAAAACACCGATGAACAAGACGAGGTACAGATCAATAGCACCCGGAAGGAACAACGACCGATCAGCACCCCGCCCAACAGATTGCCCAACAGATAGAACGCCGACATCAGCGTGATTACCAAGGCCACCGCCGAACTGTCGAGCTGGTAGTGGCGCTGGAAAAACAAAGCAGCAAAAGGCCCCAAGGCATTCGCCATGACGAACAGCAACCGAAGCAAAACGATATTGCGCATCCCTTCTGCCATACCGATCCTTTTCAGCAATCCCTTCACTTGAGAATCACCTCGACGCTGCGCAAGTGAGGAACGCTGGCAGCCGTACTGCCACTGCCAAGCAATATTGCCATCAGGAATGTTTTGACATCCGACGAAGCAGGAATGGCCACACGCAACATATTGTGGAGCAGGCCGAAGCTGTGGGGGTACTGCGAACAGTCGCTGACGCGAATTTTGGCCTGAGCGAAAGCGTTGGCCAGACGACCGTCGGACTGATCCTGCAACAGCAAAAAATTCGTATCGCTTTCGTATACGACGATCGCGTTGGCCCGACAGACTTCGATTATTTCACGCTTGATCTGCGCGAGTTTATCGTGAGCCCGCTGCAATGCTTCCCGGTTCTGCAAGCAGAACAGCGCAGCTTTCACCGCCACATGGTTTACATCCCAGGGTCCGCGCACCTTCATCAGTTCACGGATTGATTCCGGTCGCGTGATCACATACCCCAGACGCAACCCGGCAAGGCCAAAGTACTTTGAGAACGAACGGATGACGAACAACTGCCTGGCCGTGTTGAATGTATCCAGACACGAGTGTTGCAGGTACTCAAAATAGCATTCGTCAACGATCATCGGCTTGTCTTGTCTTACACAAGTCTCGACAAGAGCTTTCAATTGCTCAGGATCAATACGTACGCCCAGAGGATTGTTGGGGTTACACAGGATCAGTCCCTGACAGGTTTGCAAAGCCTCGAGCACAGCCTCGGTCGGCAGCACGAATCTTTGGGCTTGTTTCTCGAAGCCCACGATCACCGGCGCCACGCCATTGACGTCGAGCATCTGGTAATAGAAGGAAAAAACCGGAGAAGGAACTACCACCCGATTCCCGGGCGAAAACACCGACCGTATCACCAGATCGATTGCCTGATCCGCCCCATTGGTCAACAGCAAGCTGTCGGTCGACACCTTGCAGTACTTTGCCAGCTCGCTAAGGAGTGGCTGATAATTGGGGTAGGTGAACAGATCCCGAGGCTTCAATTCGGTGGCCATGAACCGCGCCAGAAACTCATGTAGAAACTGGTTTTCATTCAGATCCAGCAACACCGACGAGAGATCGCGTTCCGCAGACTTCCATAATCCGGAACGCAAGATGTGTCCGTGAAACTTCATTTGTGCATCCCTCCGTAGATCACCTGTTCGCCGAGCTCATACATCTGCCTGACCTCTTCATCGCTGGCATACACCACCGACTTCCCTGTGGCCGCCGATAAATACTGGCTCGTAATCAATCGACTGATTTCCGCAGTGAATGCCACGGCACGATGAAACGCCTCGGACAGGTCGCGGCCAAAACAGGTAATGCCATGACTGGGCATGACAATGCAGTTGGTGTCGCTGGCGCAGCGGCCAATGGCACTGACATCCAGTTCGACATTCACACCCTCACCAAGAATGCACGGTGGCTTGCCCATCACCAGTGCCGTGTCGTTCGACACGTACTCCATTTCACGCCATTGCATGACAGCGAAGAAGGAAATGACTTCATTGGGATGAAGATGCACCGTGGCATTGACATCAGCGCGACAGCGCATGATTTCCCGGTGCATCTGGTGCCCCAGGCTGGGTCTGAAACGACCGTGCAAAAGCTCATCGGACTGCATATCCAGCACAGCCAGATGTTCAAGACCGCACTCTTCCAGGGAGACGCCGCGGTGTTTGGTGTAGATCACTTCGCGCTGCCAGTATGCGCAGTGGCTTCGTACAGCGATATTGCCCAGCGTATTGACCAACAGCTGTCGCGCCGCCAAGCGCTGACCGTATTGAAGAATACTGCTGCCGATCGCCACGTCGAACCAGGCTGGCAACCCGGATCGGGAAGTTTCAAGTCCCGCCAGTTTTAATTCAGGCATATCCCTTTGCCTCCCCCCGATACGCAATCGGGATTGACCACGGTTTTGATCTTTGTCCCCTGTAGCAGACCCAGAATCGTTTCCAGGGCATTGGCCTTCAAATCGGCCAGAGAGCGTTCGCTGTAAAACGCGGCATGCGGCGTCAATAACACACGCTCATGTTCGATCAGGGCCTGGGGAGGTGCCGGTTCCTCCTGCACGACATCCAGCAGTGCCATTGACACTACCCCGGACTGCAGGGCCAGAAGCAGAGCATTGGTATCGACGATGCCACCTCGCGCAGTATTGACCAGGGTCGCACCGTGCTTCATCCGCGAAAATCGCGCATCGTTCATCAAATGCGCAGTGTCCGGATTAAGAGGCAAATGCAGCGATATGACATCGGCCGTATCGAGCAACGACTCCAGCGTGCCGCCCTGCGCAATACCTTCGACACAGCGCTCGACCCAAGGATCGTAAAAACAAATCCGGTAACCCAGGGCCACCGCTCTGCGCGCCAATGCTCGCCCTGTTGCGCCATAACCGATCAACCCCAGGACCGTATCTGCGCAGGCTTTGACCTCGCCAGTATGAGCTCGCCAGCTCCAGCCGCCCTGCCGGGTGTGCCTGGCGTAGTCGAGAAGCTTGCGCTGGGCAAAGAGAATCAACGCCATGGCGTGCTCCGCGACTTCCTCCGCCCCCACAGAGCCGATGTTGGAGCAAAGAATGCCTTTCGCGCTCAAAGCCTCGACATCCACATCATCAAGGCCAATGGTCGCCTTCACCAACGCGCGGCATCGATGCATCCTGGCCACCAATGGCGCGTCGATGACAACCGAATGAAAGGCGATGATCCCGTCGGCGCGGGCCAATTGTTCATCCGAGGGCCGGGATGTGACCTCCAGGCTATAGGGCTGATGCGCCGAACCCGAGACATACTCCCCAGGGTCGACATAATTCACTCTCCGCGAATCGATCATCAGAATATTCATGAGCTTCTCCTCCTTCCCTAGCAGTAGCATTGCCGATTCAAATTTCGCGCCTGGCAGGCCTCAGCCGCTGAGGTAGTCGCAGTGTTTGCCGATGTTCCGTGCCATGGCCACGTCATATAGGCAGGCAGCGACCACCATGTCCTGACTGGCGTGGCCGACGCTGCGGAAATAACTCAGACCTTGTTTATGCGTTACTGGCGAAGGCTGCTCGACGGCTAAAGCACCGATTTCCCGGATGTCCTTTACACCAATCACCGACAACGCCAACGCCTGTGCAATTTCGCCCGACTCACGACATGCGGCGTCCAAATGATCGACATGAACTTGAGCGTTGCCCAGTAACCGGGGATCGATCTCGCATGCCTGAAGCGTACTGCCACCAATGGCATTGATATGGGCATCGGATTTGAGCTGATGCACTCCAATCAAGGGCAGTGGACTGTCATGGGAGGTCGTCGTGCAGACTATGTCCGCATCAGCCAGCGCCTCCTCCATGCGGTTGACGGCCTCGACCGGCAGCGCAAGCTCAATGGACAGGCGCTCGGCCAAAGCGACACTTTTGGCCAGGCAACGGGAAAATATCCTGACCTGCCCCAGATCTCTGATAGCGGCCATCGCCTTGGTATGCGCTGCGGCCTGAGCCCCAGCACCGATCACCGCCAGATTGAGTCGCTCCCGCGGGCAGAGCTTGTCCGTCGCCAGGGCACTCATGGCACTGGTACGAATCGCCGTCAGGGCTGCACTGTCAATCATGGCTAGCAACCTCCCGCTGTCGATATCGATCAGCAAAACCGCGCCATTGACCCCCGATAACCCATGCATAGCGTTGCCGGGATGAAACGACGACACTTTGATGCCCAGCGTCTGGCTTCCGGGCAAAAAGGCCGGCATGAACAAAGAGAATGCTTTCTGTCGCTCGTGTGTGATGATCGAACGTTGCGGAACCACAGGAGGCGAGAGTGCAAACCCCCGGTGGGCTTTTTCGAGTGCGCGAACAAGCGTTAGTAACTCGACACAACGCCCGATATCTTCGCGATTAAGAAGCAGCATGGCTTTTCCTTTTCCATCAAAGCTTTTCGAAGATACGGGCCATCCTCGAGCCGGCAGCACTCATGCTTGAGTGCCTCCATCCATCGACATCGCCATCCCGAGACGCCTAGCCGACCGGGTAGTCTTGGGAATGCCCTTGCTTGGGAACCAAAAAGGTGCGCAGGTAAGTGATCACGGGGGTGTCATCCTGCTTACGACCAATCACCCTGATGGTGACAATGCCTTGCCCCGGACGCGATCGGGATTCACGCTTGGAGACAACCTCGCTCTCGGCGTACAAGGTGTCGCCGACATAAACCGGATTTGGCAGACGAATTTCGTCCCAGCCCAGGTTTGCGATCGCCCGGGCACTCATTGTCGCTACCGTCATGCCGCTGATAATCGACAAGGTCACCGAACTGTTGACCAGCAATTTCCCGAATTCGGTGCGCTGGGCATAAGCAACGTCGATATGTGCAGGATGGTTGTTCATGTTCACCAGTGACTGCCAGATGTTGTCCAGCTCAGTCACAGTTCGGCCGGGGCGGTGCTCGAATACATCCCCCACCACAAACTCTTCGTAGTGCAAGCCATAAGACTCCCGGTAGCGATTTGCACCGATCCGTACATGGGCCGAAATCATCGGTTCCATAACCTTCTCCTCAAAGGCCCAGTTCCTGGGCGCGCTGGATAAGTTTCCTGGCTTGCTTCACAAACGGCGGCCCCACCATGAGGTTTTTCAACCGGGTGATTTTTTCACCACTGTTCTCCGCAGCCTGCACAACTGCCAAAGCATGTTCGTACTCAGCGATGGAAGGAGTGAACACATCATTGATGATGGGAATCTGCCTTGGGTGAATGGAGGTCTTGCCACTGAATCCCAACTCCCGGGTGTCCTGGCATTCCTTCAGCAGCCCCGCCTCGTCGTCGAGATTGAAGTAAGCGGTGTCGAACGCGGGAATACCCGCGGCGCTTGCGGCCGCGACGATGCTCCCACGGGCATGCAGGATGTTGCTCCAGCCACCGATCTGCACCCCCAGGCTGGCCGCATAGTCGGCGGAACCAAAGATCAGTCCATCGGCACTCGATGCAATGGCGTAAATATCCCGCAGACAGGCCGGTGTTTCGACGGTGACCAGTATTTTCGGACTTTCTCCATCACGACTTAAATTGGCGCGCACCACCTCTATCTCCGCCGCCGCTTCGGTCATTGCCAGGACAACGAACTCGGGCCGCTGGTCAAGTGATTGCACCAGCAGCAGATCGAGCAACCCTTGATTGTCCCGCAGAGGATTGATACGCAGTGCTGTACGCTGCGTAACACGGGAACGATAGAACTGTTCGACACACAACCGGGCTTCAGCTTTCCCAGAGAGCGGAACACCGTCCTCCAGATCAATCACCATGACATCCGTCAGAGCACTCTTGGCGTATTGCTCAGGGTGCAAGGCGGAGCAATACAGCAAACTTCTTGGTGTAGGATTGGACATCGCAACCTCTCAACGCTGGACAGGTTTCAGGTTCAGACGGGCCTCTTTGACCGCTGCCTGGACAGCGGAGCAGAAGCTCCGGACATCTTCTTGGGACATGTCTGCACGCATCATCACGCGCAAACCGGATTTGTTCCTGGCCACGATGGGAAAGAATACTGCCGAGGTGTAATACCCGCGTTTGAAGACACCCTCCGAAACAGAAATCGCCATATCCGGACTGTCTAATGGGATAACCCGAATCGGTAGACCCGACCCCGCGTGCTCCGTCGCAAACAAGCTGTCGAACAGGCAAATATTGGCACTAAGCTTCTGCTGCAAAACGCCAAGCTCACTGGTCTTGTGAATATCCAGAGAAGCCATGGCAGCGCCTATAGCGGCGGGATTCACATATTGCGAATAGGACATTGGCCCGCCAAAACGACGGAAAATCTTCTGATAGTTGGCCTTCTCCGACATGAATATACCGCCTCCATTGGCGCCAAATGCCTTGGCCAATGAATAAACCAACAGGGTCCGCGGATTGAGCTCAGGCAGGAAAGTACGAATATAACCCTCACCCCGCTCGCCATAGGCGCTCAATGAATGAGAATCATCGAAGTAGAGAAACAGCCCAAACTTGTCCTGCAAAGCCAACAGCCGCTCAATAGGCGCACTTCCCCCCATACTGTAAGCACCGTCAGCAACATACGCGACCAAAGGATGACGCTTGCACATATCCTCGATGAAATCGACATCATTGTGATTGCAAGTGACAACCTGCGTTTCATCACCGCAGATGGCCTTGACCTGGTTCAGTGCAAAATGGGCATGTTTATCAAAGATCAAAAAGGGCCGCTGGCCATCAGTAAACATACCGGCTGCCAGCAGGGGAAGAGACGCGACGATGCCCGCGCTGCAGGAAGTCGCTGTGAATGCTCGACAATTGAAATGGGCAGATAAGGCGTCTTCAAGCTCATCAAGCTCTTTCAACCTTATTCGGATACGCGAAGTGGGCAAATTCACGGTACCGCAACTCAGCACATAATCTGCAGCACGTCGCGCCAGACGTTCATCGACCTCAAGCCCCAAATATGAACAAGAGCACATATTCATGAATTCATGACCGTTCTGGTCTTGCATGCGCCCCTGTCGAGTATGCTCGATACTCAAATCGGTAAGCCCCGACTCTTGTGCAAGCCCCCAGGAGGGATTACCCATTTCGACGGATCTGGCAGTGTTGATATATTTATTTTTTTGCTCTGACATACACGACCTCTCTATGACCGATGACACATGAAGAGCCAGTACAACAGCAAAATTCAATACACCAGCCACTTCATGCCAGCCCAATTAGCCTTACACACTCATTTCTTTCCGGCAACTCAGAAAAGTCTGTAATTTACGAATGAAAGTTCCGTAGGAATTTTCGCCAAAACCAAACCGAAATACTAACAAAGCTTCAACAGATAGATATTTACGCAAGTGCAATCCTGATGAGAAATTATACCCAACGCCGCTCTGAATTATCATGTAACAAACCAAGATAGTTTTGTTAGATCCCACGCCAGCAAAATGCAGATCCCTCTCTATATTCAAACGTTACGCCTACTTGAACTATTTGCACCCAACCACCAAACGGAGGTTCCTTCATGGAAGGAAGATTAAAAGGTAAGCGAGCTCTAATAACAGGCGCATCGGCAGGCATTGGAAGAGCAATAGCCGAAGCTTTCATTGCGCAGGGGGCCGACGTTTTCATTACCGCACGCACTGATGAAGCCGGCGCGCGTGCAGTTATTGAAATAGCCGAGCGTCTTGAACAGCGGGCCAGTTTCATGCTTATGGATGCCGAAAGCTGTAGCGTAAATGCGCTCTTCGAGAAAGCGCACGCAGACATCGGACCGATAGATATACTTGTCAATAATCCCGCATTCATAACCCGCACTCCATTTCTGGAGCTGAGCGGCGATGAGTACGAACGCACCCTTGCAGTCAACCTCCGCTTCCCCTTCTTTGCAACTCAACGCTTTGCAAAAGATTGCATAGCACGCAAACAGGGCGGAAGCATCATTAACATTTCATCGGTCAGCGCCTTCAAGGCAGTCAGCCGAATGTCAGCGTATCAAGCCAGCAAGGCAGCACTGTCGATGCTTACACGAAGCTGTGCCTTGGAACTGGCTCCCTATGGTATCAGGGTCAACACCCTTTCACCTGGACTGACCGCCACCAACGGCAACGCCAACCAGTGGCGGGACGCTCCAGAGCTATGGCAGAACAGAAAAAAAGAGATTCCAATGCAGCGCGCCGGAATTCCCTCGGATATGACGGGCGCTGCCATCCTCCTGGCATCCGATGAGTCATCATGGATGACCGGTGCTGATCTGGTAATTGATGGGGGGCACAGCTGTATTTAGAGAACCTTAAAGTCGCAGCAGACTTTATGTTTTTTTCCTATTGGCACGAGGCATAGCAAGGTCGTACCTGTCGCCTCTGATCTGCTTGGCCTAAACAACTGGCCGTTGCGGACCGAAAGCCAACCGCAACGCCCCACATCTGATACCCCGACCTGGTTCGGGGCGTTTTTGCCTGAGATATACAATCACCGCCGAACCCTGTGGGAGCGGGCGATGGTGATTCAGGGAAAAACATTGTTCCAGAGCAGTTTCTCGCTCGGAAAACCAAGGTAAAAATGCCCCGTCCGCTGCTCGCAGTAGCGCGCATGTAAGACAACTTCCCGACCACTCACCCGTTAAACAGTTTGAAAACCGACTCAAACAATATTGATTATCATTTGGCGAAAACTATGTTCGTTACATTCCCTACAAAACATAATTGATGAAAACCCTGCTAATGCCCGCATCGCATGGGCTGCGGGGCTTTGGAGGTGCGCTATGTCCTTATTCCTATAAATAATTTCGCTATAGGAATTTTACTTGCGGGGTGTTTAGCCATAAAATCAGCGGGATTGATTGCTGCGACATATCGTCACTGCTTTGTTCTTTTTCAAGCTCAGAGACCTTTGCTCTCTGTTAAGGATTACCAGCATGCCCGAAGCGACAGGACTCATGGCCCACAACTGGGGCTTTGCCATTTTCCTTCTAGGCGTCGTCGGCCTCTGTGCCTTCATGCTGGGCGTCTCCAGCCTCCTTGGGTCAAAAGCCTGGGGCCGCAGCAAAAACGAACCGTTCGAGTCCGGCATGCTACCTACAGGTGGCGCCCGCTTGCGGCTCTCAGCCAAATTCTATCTGGTCGCGATGCTGTTCGTGATCTTCGATATCGAAGCCCTCTTTCTCTTTGCATGGTCTGTGTCCGTCCGCGAAAGCGGCTGGACCGGATTCGTCGAAGCTCTCGTTTTCATAGCAATTCTGTTGGCAGGTCTTGTCTACCTATTCCGAGTGGGCGCCCTTGATTGGGCACCGGAAGCTCGGCGCAAGCGGCAAGCGAAGCTGAAACAATGAGGCTTTGGCAATGCAATACAATCTCACCAGGATCGACCCCGATGCTCCTAACGAGCAGTATCCGATTGGCGAACGGGAAACCGTTTCCGATCCGTTAGAAGATCAAGTCCACAAAAACATTTTCATGGGCAAGCTCGAAGACGTGCTTAACGGCACGATCAACTGGGGGCGCAAGAACTCCCTGTGGCCGTATAACTTCGGCCTTTCGTGCTGCTATGTGGAAATGACCACCGCCTTCACGGCGCCCCACGACATCGCGCGCTTTGGCGCCGAAGTTATCCGGGCATCGCCGCGTCAGGCGGATTTCATGGTTATCGCCGGTACCTGCTTCATCAAGATGGCGCCGATCATTCAGCGTCTCTACGAGCAAATGCTCGAACCCAAATGGGTCATTTCCATGGGTTCGTGCGCCAACTCCGGTGGCATGTACGACATCTACTCTGTCGTTCAAGGGGTGGACAAGTTCCTGCCCGTGGACGTCTACGTGCCTGGCTGCCCGCCCCGTCCTGAAGCTTTCCTGCAAGGCCTGATGCTGTTGCAGGAGTCGATTGGACAGGAGCGTCGTCCGCTTTCCTGGGTCGTTGGTGATCAAGGCGTATACCGCGCCGAGATGCCTTCCGAGAAGGACAAGCGCCGCGAACAGCGAATCGCAGTCACCAACCTGCGCAGCCCCGACGAAGTCTGATCCAGATCTGCTTCTTTTATAGAACGAGAAACTGGCTTCATTCTTTACGTTGACCGAAAGCGATAAATAACCATGACTACAGGCAGTGCTCTGTACATCCCGCCTTACAAGGCAGACGACCAGGATGTGGTCGTCGAACTGAACAACCGTTTTGGCCCGGAGGCGTTCACCGCCCAGCCTACCCGCACCGGCATGCCGGTGCTTTGGGTTGCCCGCGCCAAACTCGTCGAAGTCCTGACGTTCCTGCGTAACGTGCCAAAGCCGTACGTCATGCTTTATGACCTGCACGGCGTGGACGAGCGTCTGCGCACCAAGCGTCAAGGGTTGCCAAGCGGCGCCGATTTCTCCGTGTTCTACCACTTGCTGTCGATCGAACGTAATAGTGACGTGATGATCAAGGTCGCCTTGTCCGAGAGCGACCTCAGCTTGCCGACCGTCACCAGCATCTGGCCGAACGCCAACTGGTACGAGCGTGAAGTCTGGGACATGTACGGTATCGACTTCAAAGGCCACCCTCACCTGTCGCGCATCATGATGCCGCCGACCTGGGAAGGTCACCCGTTGCGCAAGGACTTCCCGGCGCGCGCCACCGAATTCGATCCGTTCAGCCTGACCCTGGCCAAGCAACAGCTCGAGGAAGAAGCCGCGCGCTTCAAGCCAGAAGACTGGGGCATGAAACGTTCCGGCCCGAACGAGGACTACATGTTCCTCAACCTCGGTCCGAACCACCCTTCGGCGCACGGTGCGTTCCGCATCATCCTGCAGCTGGACGGTGAAGAAATCGTCGATTGCGTTCCGGACATCGGTTACCACCACCGTGGCGCCGAGAAAATGGCCGAGCGTCAGTCCTGGCACAGCTTCATCCCGTACACCGACCGTATCGACTACCTCGGCGGCGTGATGAACAACCTGCCGTACGTGCTCTCGGTCGAGAAGCTGGCCGGCATCAAGGTGCCGGAGAAAGTCGACGTCATCCGCATCATGATGGCCGAGTTCTTCCGGATCACCAGCCACCTGCTGTTCCTGGGTACCTACATCCAGGACGTCGGCGCCATGACCCCGGTGTTCTTCACCTTCACCGACCGCCAGAAGGCGTACACGGTGATCGAAGCCATCACCGGTTTCCGTCTGCACCCGGCCTGGTACCGTATCGGTGGCGTCGCCCACGACCTGCCGCGCGGCTGGGAAAAACTGGTGAAGGATTTCGTCGAGTGGATGCCCAAGCGTCTGGACGAATACCAGAAAGCCGCACTGGACAACAGCATCCTGCGTGGCCGGACCATCGGCGTCGCCGACTACAACACCAAACAAGCCCTGGAATGGGGCGTCACCGGTGCCGGCCTGCGTGCCACCGGGTGCGACTTCGACCTGCGTAAAGCGCGTCCGTACTCGGGTTACGAGAACTTCGAATTCGAAGTGCCGCTGGCTGCCAATGGCGATGCCTACGACCGCTGCATCGTGCGCGTCGAAGAAATGCGCCAGAGCATCAAGATCATCGAGCAGTGCATGCGCAACATGCCGGAAGGCCCGTACAAGGCGGATCACCCGCTGACCACGCCGCCGCCGAAAGAGCGCACCCTGCAGCACATCGAAACCCTGATCACGCACTTCCTGCAAGTTTCGTGGGGCCCGGTCATGCCGGCCAACGAATCCTTCCAGATGATCGAAGCGACCAAGGGCATCAACAGTTATTACCTGACGAGCGATGGCGGCACCATGAGCTACCGCACCCGGATTCGTACCCCAAGCTTCCCGCACCTGCAGCAGATCCCTTCGGTGATCAAAGGCAGCATGGTCGCGGACTTGATCGCGTACCTGGGTAGTATCGATTTCGTTATGGCCGACGTGGACCGCTAAGCATGAACAGCACGCTTATCCAGACAGACCGTTTCACCTTGAGTGAAACCGAGCGCTCGGCCATCGAGCACGAGTTGCATCACTACGAAGACCCGCGCGCGGCGTCGATCGAAGCCCTGAAGATCGTCCAGAAGGAACGTGGCTGGGTGCCGGACGGCGCTCTGTACGCCATTGGCGAGATCCTCGGTATCCCGGCGAGCGACGTTGAAGGCGTGGCGACGTTCTATAGCCAGATCTTCCGTCAGCCGGTGGGCCGTCACATCATTCGCGTCTGCGACAGCATGGTCTGCTACATCGGTGGACACGAGTCGGTGGTCAGCGAAATCCAGAGCAAGCTCGGCATCGGCCTGGGTCAAACCACCGCCGACGGTCGTTTCACCCTGCTGCCGGTCTGCTGCCTCGGCAACTGCGACAAGGCGCCGGCGTTGATGATCGACGACGACACGTTCGGCGATGTGCAGCCAGCAGGCGTTGCCAAATTGCTCGAGGGCTACGTATGACCCTGACTTCTTTCGGCCCGGCCAACCGCATCAAGCGTTCGGCCGAGACTCACCCGCTCACCTGGCGTCTGCGTGACGACGGCGAAGCCGTATGGCTCGACGAGTACCAGGCCAAGAACGGCTACGCCGCTGCGCGCAAGGCCTTCGCCGACATGGCTCAGGACGACATCGTCCAGACCGTGAAAGATTCCGGCCTCAAGGGTCGCGGCGGTGCAGGCTTCCCCACTGGCGTGAAGTGGGGCCTGATGCCCAAGGACGAATCCATCAACATCCGCTACCTGCTGTGCAACGCGGATGAAATGGAGCCCAACACCTGGAAAGACCGCATGCTGATGGAGCAACTGCCCCATCTGCTGATCGAAGGCATGCTGATCAGTGCCCGCGCACTGAAAACCTACCGCGGATACATCTTCCTGCGTGGCGAATACACCACTGCCGCCAAGCACCTGAACCGTGCCGTGGAAGAAGCCAAGGCCGCGGGCCTGCTGGGCAAGAACATTCTGGGTTCGGGTTTTGATTTCGAGCTGTTCGTCCACACCGGTGCCGGGCGTTATATCTGCGGTGAAGAAACCGCACTGATCAACTCCCTCGAAGGCCGCCGCGCCAACCCGCGCTCCAAGCCGCCCTTCCCTGCCGCCGTTGGCGTGTGGGGCAAGCCGACGTGCGTGAACAACGTCGAGACCCTGTGCAACGTGCCGGCGATCATTGCCGACGGCGTGGACTGGTACAAATCGTTGGCCCGCGAAGGCAGTGAAGACATGGGCACCAAGCTCATGGGCTTCTCCGGCAAGGTCAAGAATCCGGGTCTGTGGGAACTGCCGTTTGGCGTCACCGGTCGCGAACTGTTCGAAGACTACGCCGGCGGCATGCGCGACGGTTACAAGCTCAAGTGCTGGCAGCCAGGCGGCGCCGGTACCGGCTTCCTGTTGCCGGAACACCTGGACGCCCAAATGTACGCCGGCGGCATCGCCAAAGTGGGCACCCGTATGGGTACCGGCCTGGCCATGGCGGTGGACGACAGCGTCAACATGGTGTCCCTGCTGCGCAACATGGAGCAGTTCTTCGCTCGCGAATCCTGCGGTTTCTGCACCCCTTGCCGGGATGGTTTGCCTTGGAGCGTCAAGCTCCTGATGGCCATCGAGAACGGCGAAGGCCAGCCAGGCGACATCGAGACCCTGCTGGGTCTGGTCGGTTTCCTCGGCCCGGGCAAGACGTTCTGTGCTCACGCACCGGGCGCCGTGGAGCCGTTGGGCAGCGCAATCAAATACTTCCGCCATGAGTTCGAAGCCGGTATCGCGCCTGTCAGCGCCGCCGTCCCGCCTCTGGCAAGGCCGATCGTAGTCGGCGCGTAAACGCTTAAAGAAGCGAAGGGTCCGTGCCCTTCGCTTTTCGTGTGATGACGCCGTAAGCGGCTGTGTTGATTCACGCGGACAACAAGATTCCATTAGCCACGCCCGCTGACACCGGGCCAACGAAGAACTTTGAACCATGGCCACTATCCACGTAGACGGCAAAGAGCTCGAAGTCGATGGGGCAGACAACCTGTTACAGGCATGTCTGTCGCTAGGCCTCGATATCCCTTATTTCTGCTGGCACCCTGCCCTCGGCAGCGTTGGCGCTTGCCGCCAGTGCGCGGTCAAGCAGTACACCGACGAGAACGACACCCGTGGTCGTATCGTCATGTCCTGCATGACCCCTGCCACCGACAACACCTGGATCTCCATCGAAGATGAAGAGTCCAAGGCGTTCCGCGCCAGTGTTGTCGAATGGCTGATGACCAACCACCCTCACGACTGCCCGGTCTGTGAAGAAGGCGGTCACTGCCACCTGCAAGACATGACGGTAATGACCGGCCACAACGAGCGCCGTTACCGCTTCACCAAGCGTACCCACCAGAACCAGCAACTGGGCCCGTTCATTTCCCACGAGATGAACCGCTGCATCGCTTGCTACCGCTGCGTGCGCTTCTACAAGGACTACGCCGGCGGCACCGACCTCGGTGTATTCGGCGCCCACGACAACGTGTACTTCGGTCGCGTTGAAGACGGCACCCTGGAAAGCGAGTTCTCCGGCAACCTCACCGAGGTCTGCCCGACCGGTGTGTTCACCGACAAAACTCACTCCGAGCGCTACAACCGTAAATGGGACATGCAGTTCTCGCCGAGCATCTGCCACGGCTGCTCCAGCGGTTGCAACATTTCCCCGGGCGAACGTTACGGTGAACTGCGTCGCATCGAAAACCGTTACAACGGTTCGGTGAACCAGTACTTCCTGTGCGACCGTGGCCGTTTCGGCTATGGCTACGTCAACCGCGAAGACCGCCCACGTCAGCCACTGCTGGCCAACGGCACCAAACTGAGCCTCGACGAAGCGCTGGATAAAGCCGCCGACCTGCTGCGCGGTCGCAACATCGTCGGTATCGGCTCGCCTCGCGCCAGCCTCGAAAGCAACTACGCGTTGCGCGAACTGGTCGGTTCCGAGCACTTCTATTCGGGTATCGAAGCCGGCGAACTGGAGCGCATCCGTCTGGTCCTGCAAGTGCTGAAAGACAGTCCGTTGCCAGTGCCGAACATGCGTGACATCGAAGACCACGATGCGATTTTCGTCCTCGGTGAAGACCTGACCCAGACTGCCGCCCGTGTTGCGCTGTCGCTGCGTCAGTCGGTCAAAGGCAAGGCCGAAGACATGGCCGACGCCATGCGCGTTCAGCCTTGGCTCGACGCCGCCGTGAAGAACATCGGCCAGCACGCGCTGAACCCGCTGTTCATCGCCAGCCTGGCTGAAACCAAGCTCGACGACATCGCCGAAGAGTGCGTTCACGCCGCCCCGGATGACCTGGCCCGTATCGGTTTCGCCGTGGCTCACGCCCTTGACGCCAGCGCTCCAGCCGTTGAAGGCCTGGACGCTGAAGCGCTCGAACTGGCCCAACGCATCGCCGATGCCCTGCTCGCTGCCAAGCGCCCGCTGATCATCGCCGGTACTTCCCTGGGCTCCAAAGCCCTGATCGAAGCCGCCGCGAACATCGCCAAGGCCTTGAAGCTGCGTGAGAAGAACGGTTCCATCAGCCTGATCGTGCCTGAAGCCAACAGCCTCGGCCTGGCCATGCTCGGTGGTGAATCGGTCGACTCCGCGCTGCAAGCGGTGATCGATGGCAAGGCCGACGCCATCGTCGTGCTGGAAAACGATCTGTACACCCGTACCGACAAGGCCCGTGTCGATGCCGCCCTGACTGCCGCGAAAGTGGTCATCGTTGCCGACCATCAGAAGACCGCCACCAGCGATCGCGCGCACCTGGTGCTGCCAGCCGCCAGCTTCGCTGAAGGCGACGGTACCCTGGTCAGCCAGGAAGGCCGCGCCCAGCGCTTCTTCCAGGTCTTCGATCCGAAGTACATGGACGCGAGCATCCTGGTTCACGAAGGCTGGCGCTGGCTGCATGCCCTGCGCGCGACCCTGCTGAACCAGCCGATCGACTGGACCCAACTGGACCACGTCACCGCCGCTGTCGCTTCCAGCACTTCGATCCTGAACCGCATCGTCGACGCCGCACCGTCCGCCGCGTTCCGCATCAAGGGCATGAAACTGGCCCGTGAACCGCTGCGCTACTCCGGTCGTACCGCCATGCGCGCCGACATCAGCGTGCACGAACCGCGTACCCCGCAGGACAAGGACACCGCATTCGCCTTCTCGATGGAAGGTTACTCAGGCTCCGCCGAACCGCGTCAGCAAGTGCCGTTCGCCTGGTCTCCGGGCTGGAACTCGCCGCAGGCCTGGAACAAGTTCCAGGACGAAGTCGGCGGTCACATCCGCGCTGGCGACCCGGGCACCCGCCTGATCGAAAGCACCGGTGATTCGCTGAACTGGTTCGCCAGTGTTCCGCGCGCCTTCAACCCGGCCCAGGGTACCTGGCAGGTTGTACCGTTCTTCCACCTGTTCGGCAGCGAAGAAAACTCTTCGAAAGCCGCGCCGGTCCAGGAACGCATTCCGGCTGCCTACGTTGCACTGGCCAAGTCCGAAGCCGACCGCCTGGGTGTCAACGACGGTGCCATGCTGAGCCTGAACGTGGCAGGCCAGACCTTGCGTCTGCCGCTGCGCATCAATGAAGAGCTGGGCGCTGGTCTGGTTGCATTGCCTGCGGGCATCGCCGGCATTCCGCCAGCGATCTTTGGCAAATCCGTTGACGGTCTGCAGGAGGCAGCGCAATGACCTTGTTCACTCCTGAAGTGATCGACGTGATCATCGCGGTCCTCAAGGCCGTGGTGATTCTGCTTGCCGTGGTGGTCTGCGGTGCACTGCTGAGCTGGGTCGAGCGTCGCTTGCTCGCCCTCTGGCAGGACCGTTACGGTCCGAACCGCGTCGGTCCGTTCGGCGCGTTCCAGATCGCCGCCGACATGATCAAGATGTTCTTCAAGGAAGACTGGACGCCTCCATTCGCCGACAAGATGATCTTCACCCTGGCCCCGGTAGTCGCCATGAGCGCCCTGCTGATTGCCTTCGCGATCATCCCGATCACCCCGACCTGGGGCGTGGCGGACATCAACATCGGCATCCTGTTCTTCTTCGCCATGGCTGGCCTGTCGGTCTACGCGGTGCTGTTCGCCGGCTGGTCGAGCAACAACAAGTTCGCCCTGTTGGGCAGCTTGCGTGCCTCGGCCCAGACCGTGTCGTACGAAGTGTTCATGGGCCTGTCGCTGATGGGTATCGTGATCCAGGTCGGCTCGTTCAACATGCGCGACATCGTTGAATATCAAGCGCAGAACCTGTGGTTCATCATTCCGCAGATCTTCGGTTTCCTGACCTTCTTCATCGCTGGCGTGGCCGTGACTCACCGTCACCCGTTCGACCAGCCGGAAGCGGAGCAGGAACTGGCCGACGGTTACCACATTGAATACGCCGGCATGAAATGGGGCATGTTCTTCGTCGGCGAGTACATCGGCATCGTGCTGATCTCGGCGCTGCTGGTGACCCTGTTCTTCGGTGGCTGGCACGGTCCGTTCGGCATTCTGCCGCAGATCCCGTTCATCTGGTTTGCACTGAAAACCGCGTTCTTCATCATGATCTTCATCCTGTTGCGCGCTTCGATTCCGCGCCCACGGTATGACCAAGTGATGGATTTCAGCTGGAAGTTCTGCTTGCCGCTGACCCTCGTCAACATGCTGGTGACCGCTGCGATCGTGTTGCTCAACACGCCCGCCGTCGCGGCTCAGTGAGGATAGAGAATCATGAAGTACATATTTGACATCGTGCATGGCCTCTACACCCAGCTTCGCAGCCTGGTGATGATCTTCGGCCACGCCTTCCGCAAGCGCGACACGCTGCAGTACCCGGAAGAACCGGTCTACCTGCCGCCGCGCTACCGTGGCCGAATCGTCCTGACCCGCGACCCCGACGGTGAAGAGCGTTGTGTAGCCTGCAACCTGTGCGCCGTGGCGTGCCCGGTCGGCTGCATCTCGCTGCAGAAAGCTGAAACCGAAGACGGTCGCTGGTACCCGGACTTCTTCCGCATCAACTTCTCGCGCTGCATTTTCTGCGGCCTCTGCGAGGAAGCCTGCCCGACCACCGCGATCCAGCTCACGCCGGATTTCGAAATGGCCGAGTTCAAACGTCAGGACCTGGTTTACGAGAAAGAAGATCTGCTGATCTCCGGCCCCGGCAAAAACCCTGATTACAACTTCTATCGTGTTGCAGGTATGGCGATTGCCGGGAAGCCGAAAGGCTCCGCGCAGAATGAAGCCGAACCGATCAACGTGAAGAGCTTGCTGCCTTAAGGAAGAAAGATGGAATTCGCTTTCTATTTCGCATCGGGTATCGCTGTGGTGTCCACGCTCCGCGTGATCACCAACACCAACCCTGTGCACGCCCTGCTCTACCTGATCATTTCGCTGATCGCCGTGGCCATGACGTTCTTCGCCCTCGGCGCACCGTTTGCCGGTGTCCTGGAAGTGATCGCCTACGCTGGCGCCATCATGGTGCTGTTCGTGTTCGTGGTGATGATGCTGAACCTTGGCCCGGCCTCGGTTCAGCAAGAGCGCGTCTGGCTCAAGCCCGGTATCTGGGGCGGCCCCGTCGCCCTCGCCGCGCTGCTGCTGGTTGAACTGCTGTACGTGCTGTTCTCCCACCAGAGCGGTGAAGCCATCGGCCACACCACCGTAGACGCCAAGGCCGTGGGCATCAGCCTGTTCGGTCCTTACCTGCTGGTGGTCGAACTCGCCTCGATGCTGCTGCTCGCCGCAGCCGTCACGGCGTTCCACTTGGGCCGCAACGAAGCCAAGGAGCAATGACGATGCCTGCTATCCCCATGGAGCATGGTCTGGCGGTCGCCGGCATCCTGTTCTGCCTCGGCCTGGTCGGCCTGATGGTCCGTCGCAACATTTTGTTCGTGTTGATGAGTCTTGAAGTGATGATGAACGCCTCTGCACTGGCGTTCATCGTTGCCGGTAGCCGCTGGGCGCAGCCGGATGGACAGATCATGTTCATCCTGGTGATCAGCCTGGCAGCCGCCGAGGCCAGTATTGGTCTGGCGATCCTGTTGCAACTGTATCGCCGCTTCCACACGCTCGATATCGACGCTGCCAGTGAGATGCGCGGATGAACCTACTCTTTCTGACTTTCGTATTCCCTCTCATTGGTTTTCTGCTGCTGTCGTTCTCCCGTGGACGCCTCTCGGAAAACCTGGCCGCGCTGATCGGCGTGGGTTCCATCG
Source organism: Pseudomonas sp. Sample_22 (assembly GCF_004307635.1). NCBI lineage: Bacteria > Pseudomonadati > Pseudomonadota > Gammaproteobacteria > Pseudomonadales > Pseudomonadaceae > Pseudomonas > Pseudomonas sp. Sample_22. The sequence continues at coordinate 25,703 of NZ_RCNY01000094.1, read as the reverse complement.
GTCTGTCGGCAATCGTTACCGCCTACGTGATCTGGCAATTCAACGTTGCCCCGCCAGAAGGCGGCCACTACACCCAGGTGTTGTGGCAGTGGATGGCGGTGGAAGGCTTCACGCCGAACTTCGCGCTGTATCTGGACGGCCTGTCCGTGACCATGCTCGGCGTGGTTGTCGGCGTCGGCTTCCTGATCCACCTGTTCGCATCCTGGTACATGCGCGGTGAAGCCGGTTACTCGCGCTTCTTCGCCTACACCAACCTGTTTATCGCCAGCATGCTGTTCCTGGTGCTGGGCGATAACCTGTTGTTCCTGTACTTCGGTTGGGAAGGCGTGGGCCTGTGCTCGTACTTGTTGATCGGTTTCTACTACAGCAACCGCAACAACGGTAACGCTGCACTCAAAGCCTTCATCGTGACCCGAATCGGTGACGTGTTCATGGCCATCGGCCTGTTCATTCTGTTTGCCCAACTGGGCACGCTGAACGTCCAGGAACTGCTGGTGCTGGCACCGCAGAAATTCCAGGCCGGCGACTTCTGGATGGTCATGGCCACCCTGATGCTGCTCGGTGGCGCTGTCGGTAAATCCGCGCAACTGCCGCTGCAAACCTGGCTGGCAGACGCGATGGCCGGTCCAACGCCGGTTTCGGCACTGATCCACGCTGCAACCATGGTGACAGCAGGCGTTTACCTGATTGCCCGTACCCACGGCCTGTTCACCCTGGCGCCGGAAATCCTGCACCTGGTGGGCATCGTTGGTGGCGTGACCCTGGTTCTGGCTGGCTTCGCAGCCCTGGTCCAGACCGACATCAAGCGTATCCTCGCCTACTCGACCATGAGCCAGATCGGCTACATGTTCCTGGCCCTGGGTGTCGGCGCCTGGGATGGCGCGATCTTCCACCTGATGACCCACGCCTTCTTCAAGGCCCTGCTGTTCCTTGCTTCCGGTGCGGTGATCGTTGCCTGCCACCACGAGCAGAACATCTTCAAGATGGGTGGTCTGTGGAAGAAGCTGCCACTGGCCTACGCCAGCTTCATCGTCGGCGGCGCGGCCCTGGCGGCCCTGCCTCTGGTCACCGCGGGCTTCTACTCCAAGGACGAAATCCTCTGGGAAGCGTTCGCCAGCGGCAACGAAGGTCTGCTGTATGCAGGTCTGGTCGGCGCGTTCATGACCTCGTTGTACACCTTCCGCCTGATCTTCATCGCGTTCCACGGTGAAGCGAAGACCGAAGCCCACGCCGGTCACGGCATTGCCCACTGGCTGCCACTGTCGGTGCTGATCGTACTGTCGACTTTCATCGGCGCAATGATCGTTCCACCGCTGCACGGCGTGCTGCCGCAAAGCGTCGGCCATGCCGGCGGCGAAGCCAAGCACAGCCTGGAAATCGCTTCGGGCGCCATCGCCCTGGCCGGTATCCTGCTGGCCGCGCTGCTGTTCCTCGGCAAGCGTCGCTTCGTCACCGCCATCGCCAACAGCGGCATCGGGCGTTTCCTTTCGGCCTGGTGGTTCGCTGCCTGGGGCTTCGACTGGATCTACGACAAACTGTTCGTCAAGCCTTACCTGGCGATCAGCCACATCCTGCGCAAAGACCCGCTCGATCAGACCATCGGTTTGATCCCGCGCATGGCCAAAGGCGGTCACACCGCCCTGAGCCGTACCGAGACCGGTCAACTGCGTTGGTATGCCGCCTCGATGGCTGCTGGTGCCGTGCTGGTTATTGGCGCCGTCGTGCTGGTAGCGGTCTGATATGAACCTTGCGAATTTGCGAAAGGAAACGAGCCCGTCATGATTCTGCCTTGGCTAATCCTGATCCCCTTCATCGGCGGCCTGCTGTGCTGGATGGGTGAGCGCTTCGGCGCCACCCTCCCCCGCTGGATTGCGCTGATCACCATGTCCCTGTTGCTTTGCCTCGGCCTCTGGCTGTGGGCCAACGGTGATTATTCATTTGCCCCGGCGCCTGGCGCCGACCCGACCTGGGCGCTTGAGTTCAAGCACGTCTGGATCCAGCGGTTTGGCATCAACGTGCACCTGGCCCTCGATGGCCTGTCGCTGTTGATGATCATGCTGACCGGTCTGCTGGGTGTACTTTCGGTACTCTGCTCGTGGAAAGAGATCCAGCGTCACGTTGGCTTTTTCCACCTGAACCTGATGTGGATCCTGGGCGGTGTCGTCGGCGTGTTCCTCGCCCTCGACCTGTTCATGTTCTTCTTCTTCTGGGAAATGATGCTGGTGCCGATGTATTTCCTCATCGCGCTCTGGGGTCACAGTTCTTCGGACGGCAAGAAAACCCGGATCTACGCAGCGACCAAGTTCTTCATCTTCACTCAGGCTTCCGGCCTGATCATGTTGGTGGCGATCCTCGGCCTGGTGCTGGTCAACTTCAACGAAACCGGCGTGATTACTTTCAACTACGCCGACCTGTTGAAAACCAAGATGTCGATGACCACCGAGTACATCCTGATGCTCGGCTTCTTCATCGCCTTCGCGGTCAAGCTGCCAGTCGTACCGTTCCACTCCTGGCTGCCTGATGCTCACGCCCAGGCACCGACCGCAGGTTCTGTCGACCTCGCCGGTATCTTGCTGAAGACCGCTGCCTACGGCCTGTTGCGTTTCGCCCTGCCGCTGTTCCCGAATGCCTCGGCCGAGTTCGCGCCGATCGCCATGACCCTGGGTCTGATCGGGATTTTCTACGGCGCGTTCCTGGCTTTCGCACAAACCGACATCAAGCGCCTGATCGCCTTCTCGTCCGTTTCCCACATGGGCTTCGTACTGATCGGCATCTACTCCGGCAGCCAACTGGCACTGCAAGGTGCAGTGATGCAGATGCTGGCGCACGGTCTGTCGGCCGCGGCACTCTTTATCCTGAGTGGCCAACTGTACGAACGCACCCACACCCGCGACATGCGTGAAATGGGTGGCCTGTGGTCGAAGATCGCTTACCTGCCGGCCCTCAGCCTGTTCTTTGCAGCAGCGTCGTTGGGTCTGCCGGGTACCGGTAACTTCGTCGGTGAGTTCCTGATCCTGATCGGCAGCTTCCCGATCGCTCCATGGGTCACCATCATCGCCACCACCGGCCTGGTGTTCGGTTCGGTCTACTCGCTGATCATGATCCACCGTGCGTACTTCGGTCCGGCCAAATCGGACGCGGTACTGCATGGCATGGACGGTCGCGAACTGATCATGGTGGTCGGTCTGGCTGCACTGCTGATCTACCTCGGCGTGTACCCACAACCGTTCCTCGATACCTCTGCCGCTACGATGCATGGCGTGCAGCAATGGCTCGGCACCGCCTTCACTCAACTCGCTTCGGCCCGGTAAGAGCGCTATGGAATTCACGACTCAACACTTTATCGCGCTTGCGCCGTTGTTGATCACCAGCGCCACGATCATCGTGGTGATGCTGGCGATCGCCTGGCGCCGCAACCACTCGCAGACCTTCCTGATTTCCGTGGCGGGTCTGAACCTGGCTTTGCTGTCGATCCTGCCGGCTCTGAAGGTTGCGCCTCTGGCCGTGACCCCATTGCTGCAAATCGACACCTTCGCCTGCCTGTACATGGCGCTGATCCTGGTCGCCACCCTCGCCTGTGTCACCCTCGCCCACGCCTACCTCGGCGATGGCGGTTCGGGTTACCCGGGCAACCGTGAAGAACTGTACCTGCTGATCCTGATGGCTGCCGCCGGTGGCCTGGTTCTGGTCAGCGCGCAGCACCTGGCCGGGTTGTTCATTGGCCTGGAACTGCTGTCGGTGCCGGTCTATGGTCTGGTGGCCTATGCCTTCTTCAACAAGCGCTCGCTGGAAGCCGGCATCAAGTACATGGTGCTGTCGGCCGCCGGTTCTGCATTCCTGTTGTTCGGTATGGCGCTGCTGTACGCAGACTCGGGTTCCCTGAGCTTCGTCGGCATCGGTCAGGCATTGGCGGCTACCGGTCTGCCAAGCTCGCTGGCACAACTGGGCCTGGGCATGATGCTGATTGGCCTGGCATTCAAGCTGTCGCTGGTGCCGTTCCACCTCTGGACCCCGGACGTTTACGAAGGTGCTCCGGCGCCGGTTGCAGCGTTCCTCGCTACCGCTTCCAAGGTTGCCGTGTTCGCGGTGATGGTGCGTCTGTTCCAGATCTCGCCAGCGGCAAGCAGCGGCATCCTGAGTGATGTGCTGACCATCATCGCCATCGCGTCGATCCTGTTCGGTAACCTGCTGGCACTGACCCAGAGCAACCTCAAGCGTCTGCTGGGTTACTCGTCCATCGCTCACTTCGGTTACCTGCTGATCGCCCTGGTGGCGAGCAAAGGCCTGGCCGTGGAAGCCATCGGCGTGTACCTGGTCACCTACGTGATCACCAGCCTCGGCGCCTTCGGCGTGATCACCCTGATGTCCTCGCCGTACAACGGCCGTGACGCCGACGCCCTGTACGAATACCGCGGCCTGTTCTGGCGCCGTCCGTACCTGACCGCCGTACTGACCGTGATGATGCTCTCCCTGGCCGGTATTCCGCTGACCGCGGGCTTCATCGGCAAGTTCTACATCATCGCTACTGGCGTCGAGTCGCATCAATGGTGGCTGGTCGGTTCCCTGGTATTGGGCAGCGCCATCGGCGTGTTCTACTACCTGCGTGTCATGGTCACCCTGTACCTGATCGAACCGAACCTGCGTCGCCACGATGCGCAACTGCACTGGGAACAGAAAGCAGGCGGCGTGATGCTGCTGGCCATCGCTCTGGTCGCGTTCTTCCTCGGCGTCTACCCACAACCGCTGCTGAACCTGGTTCAGCAATCGGGGCTGGTGGGTTGATCGCTTGAGCGACACTCGGTAGAAAACAGAAACGGCACCTTCGGGTGCCGTTTTTGCGTTTGTGGGATTTGTTACCGCTGCCCTGCCCTCTTTCGGAAATCCCGGAACGATCTTGCACACTACTCAGGGCCGTCCTACATCCCGTATTGATCATTTGGCTTTATCTTCAATGGCCTCAGAGTTAATAAATCAACGCGGGGAAGAACAATGGGACGTGACGTTTTTTCCGAACTGTTACACGGCCTCGACGACTTGGCCGACGAGCGCCAGGGCAAGCTCACGTTGCGTACGCACAAGCTCAAACTGCCGAAGCCGCAACCTCTCTCAGTCGAGCAATTGGTAGCGTTGGAGTCGAATCAAGCGATAGAGGCAGAGCAGTTACATAACAAGCGAATTGGTGCAATGAAGGACAAGCTTGTACTCCCCGGAGACTACGACACGCCGCTGCCTGATGAGATCCTTGATGCATTCGAGGCTCTCGAATCTGAAGCTACTGGGTCATTGCCCGGTTACCCAGGCTCGGTTGATGAATGTGGGTGACTGAGCCGACCCCATTTTCGGAACGCCGCCCGGACCATGCTCCCACAGGTTGTGAGTCTGCCCGCAGATTTTGAATACGGCATAAATCCATTTTGGGAGCTTGCTCGCGATTGTGGTGACATAGTCACCGCAAAAAAAAACGGCACCTTGCAGTGCCGTTCGTGATTATGGTTTCACCAAATCCCATTGACACTCTTTCAGCCTGACTCCATCAAGAACACTCCCTTTCTGGATATCAATGTTGCCGTCAGCGTCGAGGAAGATATCCGTGTTGGGCCACTTCGGTGTGATGCTGATGCAATGCCAACGCTCGTTTTCGACAGCCCACGAAAACTCCATGAAAAAATGGGTATCCGGAATTAGATATCCGTGGTCACTGACTGCATCTCCGGGAGATATCCGTCCCCGGTATATTCGATCTTTGACATTCCATGTGTACCGCAATACCTGCTTGGCATCCTTGGAGTAATTTACGGTTGCGCTGGGTAGAACATAAATATTCCATAGGGCGATCAAACACAACACCAGCAGCGGCAGGAGTAGTGGGAGCAATGGAATCCAGAGCCATCTTATGTACCGGAATCGTGGTTTATTGACAGATGTGGACACTGACTCCGTCTCCCCAGTCCTTTGGAGCTACTGCCAACACTTTATTCATGATGATCTGCGCTGTTATTCCGCCATCAGGGTACAGATTGGCAAGTTTTATACCGATACCTATCGACACTCTATCAGCTACATCATCCCATGATCGCAGTTGAGTCCAAGGACTGGCCGTGGGACGAGGACCAGGAAGTGCTCTGTTCTTTTTGGGGATTATTCGTAACTCTTCCGCCTTGCGCAGGGCATCTGATGCAATTTGTTCAGCCCCTGCGCCGTCTAGCAGCAAGCGATCGGAAAGTCCCCCTATAATTCCGACGTAACCGTAGTGGATGTTCGACCAAATATCGTAGTAATAGAGATACCCCCCTTGCTTGTGCCTGACTCCGGGGAATCGTTCCCGAAGCTTTGGCTTGTGGTCCCACTCCATATCCTGACCCACTTGTTTAGTCCAAATCGCCATCGCTTCAACCTTCTTCGTCAATGCGATAGCGTTGAAATTCGGTGATCCGGCCAGTCTGGCATACCACGGTAGCTCCTGAAATTGCCTGGCAGCCGCGCTACTGTCGTAGTTGAGCAGCTCTTTCATTTTCAACACGGCTGGATGCAGGATATTTCGGTTCATCTCTCCAGCAATGTAGACGGCAAGCTCTTCCATTTGATCCGGGTGATTACAGCGTGGGGTTTTACCGGGGTCGCCGGGTGCGGTTGAGGTTTTCCGTGCAAGCGTTGGCTCAGCCAGTCGGGATTCTGTCGCCTTTACTTTTTCGGACTGATTAGCTGGCTGTACAAAGGCCCTGCCCATTGGCGGAGCAGAATCCTCGTTTCGATAGCTGGCCGTAACCACCGATGGAATCAGCTGAGCTCTACAAGGGCAATTGCTGTGGCTGTCCAGCGTGCCTGCCATGGCTTTGCCGTGGCTGATCATGTGCGAGATGCCACCGACGATCTGATAGGTATTCCCATCCTTACCGCAAGTGACCCGGTCACCTTCTAGTGCATGGGCGATGCCATACCACATGAAACTGGTGTCGCCATCCAGGACTGTGCCGCCACAGGTGGTCTTGTCATGCTGACCAATGAAATGCCCTTCGTTCATTGAGGTTCTCCTTGCTCGATGCAAGGCAGAAAACCCTCGGCCATCGGTACGCCTTCACGCACCACTAACAACATGCAGCCATGTGATGTGGTGATGATCTCGACTTCGGAGGTGGATGAGGGGTACAGAAGAGCATTCATGTGCAACGTCCTTATTGTCATCGATTTGAATTGCCTTCCCTCTCCTTCCTGCAGAAGTACTGAGTAGAAAGCGTATCGGTCGAGGACGAATGAGACGGCGGGACGCATGCTGGCAGCAATCCCGATGGCATTGCCGAAACAACGAATAGGAAATTTCACAGAAGCCAACAACCCACTTCCTACAGTGATTGGAGCAACTAGCGATTTTTCGCAAGTTCTGGGTATGCCACCAATCCTGTGGGAGCGAGCCTGCCCGCGATTGCGGTATCACAGACACCAAAGAAAAACGGCACCTTCCAGTGCCGTTCGTCTTTCACAGTCCCACCAGTTTACTTACGCGCCGCCTCCCACGATTTCAGCAGTTCGGCGTAGCTCACGGTCTCGCCTTTCGGCTTCTCGTTTTCCAGTTTCGGTTTCGGAGCGCCCGGTTGGTCGAACCAGTATTGCGCGTCGCGCTCGGGGTTCATTTTCGGGGCGCAGGTGGCTTGGGCTTTCGAGCGTTCCAGGCGGGACATGATGGCGTCCTGATCCTTGGCCAGACCGTCGAGTGCCTGTTGCGGGGTTTTCTCGCCGCTGGCGGCTTCAGCAATGTGGCTCCACCACAACTGTGCGAGACGCGGATAGTCCGGCACGTTGGTTCCGGTCGGCGTCCATTGCACGCGGGCCGGGCTGCGATAGAACTCCACCAGACCGCCGAGTTTCGGTGCCAGATCGGTCATGGCCTGCGAGTTGATGTCCGACTCGCGGATCGGCGTCAGGCCGACGATGGTTTTCTTCAGAGAGACGGTTTTCGAAGTCACGAACTGCGCATACAGCCAGGCCGCCAGTTTTTGCTTCTCAGGCGTGGATTTCATGAACGTCCACGAACCCACGTCCTGATAGCCCAGCTTCATGCCCTCTTCCCAGTACGGTCCCCGTGGCGACGGCGCCATGCGCCATTTCGGCGTGCCATCGGCGTTCATCACCGCCAGACCCGGTTTGGTCATGTCGGCGGTAAATGCGGTGTACCAGAAAATCTGCTGGGCGATGTTGCCTTGGGATGGCACCGGCCCGGACTCGGAGAAGGTCATGCCCGCCGCTTCCGGTGGCGCGTACTTCTTCATCCAGTCCACGTATTTGGTGGTCGCGAACACCGCCGCCGGGCCGTTGGTGTCGCCGCCACGAGTCACGCTAGAACCGACCGGATGGCAATTCTCGACGCGGATACCCCACTCGTCCACCGGCAATCCGTTCGGAATACCCTTGTCGCCACCACCGGCCATGGAGAACCAGGCATCGGTGAAGCGCCAGCCCAGGGACGGGTCTTTCTTGCCGTAGTCCATGTGCCCGTAGACGCGTTTGCCGTCGATTTCCTTGACGTCTTCAGTGAAGAACTTGGCGATGTCTTCATAGGCTGACCAGTTCACCGGCACGCCCAATTCGTAGCCGTACTTTTCCTTGAACTTGGCTTTGAGGTCCGCACGTTCGAACCAGTCGGCGCGGAACCAGTACAGGTTGGCGAATTGCTGGTCAGGCAATTGGTAGATTTTGCCGTCCGGTGCGGTGGTGAAGGAGATGCCGATGAAGTCCTTGATATCCAGGGTCGGCGAAGTGAAGTTCTTGCCTTCGTTGGCCATCAGGTCGGTGATCGATTCAGTCTTGCCGTAGCGGAAGTGCGTACCGATCAAGTCCGAGTCGTTGACCCAGCCGTCATAGATGTTCTTGTCCGACTGCATCTGGGTCTGCAGCTTTTCCACCACGTCGCCTTCCTGCAGCAAGTCGTGGGTCAGCTTGATCCCGGTGATCTCACTGAAAGCCTTGGCCAGCACCTTGGACTCATACTCGTGAGTGGCGATGGTTTCCGATACCACTTTGATGCTCATCCCGCGAAACGGCTCCGCGGCCTTGATGAACCACTTCAGTTCTTCGAGTTGTTGATCGGCCGTCAGGGTGGACGGCTTGAATTCACTGCCGATCCATTTCTTTGCGGCATCTTCGTAGGCATCGGCCCAGGCCGAAGCGCTCAAACCGCTGAGTGCCAGCATGGCTGCCAATGAAATGCTATGTCGCAGCTTATTGTTTTTGTCGAACATAGAGACCTCCTGTTTAAGTTTCGGAGCAACATTGCCGAGCGATTCGACTAGCCCCAACGCATCACAGCCAACAGCCACACCAGGGACAACGCGAACGCTACCCAGATGCTCCAGTCGGTGACGCCGATTACCAGCAAATGCAGGTAGGCGCTGCCGAGAAGACCGATAAACAAACGATCGCCACGGGTGGTGGCAATCGGTAAAAAACCACGCCGAAGGACACTTGGCGAACGCAATTCCCAAGTGGTCATACCCACCAGGATCAAACCGATAACACCGAAAAACGCCGCCGTCGGGACGGTCCAGCTCATCCATTCCATCATCAGTTCCTCATACCCGGCCCAAGGCAAAGCCCTTGGCCACGTGGTTGCGAACAAACCAGATCACCAGCATGCCCGGAAGGATAGTCAGCACCCCCGCCGCCGCCAGCACCCCCCAGTCGATACCCGACGCCGAAACGGTGCGCGTCATGACTGCCGCGATGGGCTTGGCGTTCACCGAGGTGAGGGTTCGCGCCAGCAGCAGTTCGACCCAGGAAAACATGAAGCAGAAAAACGCCGTGACGCCGATGCCGGAGCCGATCAACGGGATGAAAATCTTCACGAAGAACTTGGGGAAACTGTAGCCGTCAATGTAGGCGGTTTCGTCGATTTCCTTCGGCACGCCAGACATGAAGCCTTCCAGAATCCACACCGCCAGCGGCACGTTGAACAGACAGTGAGCCAGGGCCACAGCGATGTGCGTGTCGAACAGGCCAATCGACGAATACAGCTGGAAGAACGGCAACAGGAACACTGCCGGTGGCGCCATACGGTTGGTCAGCAACCAGAAGAACAGGTGCTTGTCACCGAGGAAGCGGTAGCGCGAAAACGCATACGCCGCCGGCAAAGCCACGGTCAGGGAAATGATCGTGTTCAGGCTCACGTAATACAGCGAGTTGATGTAGCCGGTGTACCAACTCGGGTCAGTGAAAATCACCTTGTAGTTCGCCAGCGTAAAGTCCTGTGGGAAAAGGGTCAGCCCGCCGAGGATTTCGGTGTTGCTCTTGAACGACATGTTCAGCAGCCAGTAGATCGGCACCAGCAGGAACAGGATGTAGATCAGCAGTGGGATCAGCTTTCTCTTGCTCATGATGGCCTCAGCGGTTGGCGTCAGAGTGAGTCATGGCGGTGTAAAACAGCCAGGACACCAACAGGATGATCAGGAAATACACCAACGAAAACGCCGCCGCCGGCCCCAGGTCGAACTGCCCGATCGCCATCTGCGTCAGGGTCTGGCTGAGAAACGTCGTGGCATTGCCCGGCCCGCCGCCGGTCAGTACGAACGGCTCGGTGTAGATCATGAAACTGTCCATGAAGCGCAGCATCACGGCGATCAGCAACACACTTTTGAGCTTGGGCAACTGGATGTGCCGGAACACCGCCCAGGCAGAGGCCCGGTCAATTCGCGCAGCCTGGTAGTACACATCCGGAATCGCCCGCAGACCGGAGAAGCACAACAGCGCCACCAACGAAGTCCAGTGCCAGACGTCCATCACCAGCACCGTGACCCAGGCGTCCATGGTGTTCGCTGCATAGTTGTAGCTGATACCCATGGCGTTGAGGCTGGAGCCCAGCAGGCCGATGTCGGCCCGGCCAAAGATTTGCCAGATGGTGCCGACCACGTTCCACGGGATCAGCAGCGGAATCGCCAGGATGATCAGCACCACCGACGACCAGCGGCCCTTGGTCGGCATGGTCAGTGCAATCGCGATCCCCAGCGGGATTTCGATGAGCAGCACGCAGGCCGAATAAATGAACTGACGCAACAGCGAATCATGCAGTCGTGGATCGAGCAGCACCTGCTTGTACCAGTCGGCACCGACGAAGTAGCGGCTGGATTGATCGAAGATATCCTGCACCGAATAGTTGACCACGGTCATCATCGGGATCACCGCACTGAACGCCACCAGCAGGAACACCGGCAGCACCAGCCACCAGGCCTTGTTGTTCTGCACCTTGTTCATGGCTGCACCTCATTGTTGGCCTGTGCTTCGAGCAGGAATTCGTCGGCATAGACCATCAACCATTGCGCCGGAAAGCTGATGTAGGCCATGCCTTCCGGCACCGGTTTATCTTCGGCCAGGCGTACTTTCAGCGGTGCGCCGTCGAGGTTCAGGGTCATGATCTTGTAGGTGCCGAGGTCTTCGACGTGTACGACCTGTGCCCGCATCGCCTCATCAAAAGGCTCGTCCCAGACGTGCACGAACTCGGGGCGAATGCCGATTTTCAGGGTTTTCCACTCGGACTCGGCAATGCGTTGCTGCATGGCCTCGGACAGCGGCAAATGCGTTGAAGCGAAACCAACGCCGCCCGGTTGCGGCTGCACATCGATCAGGTTCATGCCTGGACTGCCGATGAAATAGCCGACAAAGGTGTGGCTCGGCCGTTCGAACAACTCCCGGGGTGTGCCGAACTGCACGATCTGCCCGCCGTACATCACCGCGATCTTGTCGGCGAAGGTCGATGCCTCCAGCTGATCGTGGGTGACGTAGACCATGGTGATGTTGAACTGCTCGTGGATCTGCTTGAGTTTGCGCCGCAGCTTCCACTTCAGGTGCGGGTCGATCACTGTCAGCGGTTCATCGAAGAGGATCGCCGACACGTCGTCGCGCACCAACCCACGGCCCATGGAGACTTTCTGTTTCTCGTCGGCGGTGAGGTTGCGGGCTTTTTTGCTCAGCAGGTTCTGCAGGTCGAGGACTTCAGCAATTTCCTGCACCTTGGTGTGAATTTTCGCCTCTGCCATGCCCTGGTTGCGCAACGGGAACGCCAGGTTGTCGAATACCGTCATGGTGTCGTAGACCACCGGGAACTGGAAAACCTGGGCGATGTTGCGCTTTTCCGGGGTCAGGTCATTGACCGCTTTGCCGTCGAACAGCACATGCCCCTGTGACGGGCTGAGCAACCCGGAAATGATGTTGAGCAACGTCGATTTGCCGCAACCCGACGGGCCGAGCAAGGCGAACGCACCACCCTGCTCCCAAATGTGGTCCATTTCCCGGATCGCATAGTCTTCCGGCCCAGCCGGGGTTTTGGTGTAGCTGTGGGCGAGGTTCTGCAAACGGATTTCGGCCATCAGGCAACCCTCGCGACACGCCGGCCCGGCGCCTGGACCAGCCGCCCCTGCGCATCGAACACAAACAGTTTATGGGTCGGAATGTAGATGCGGATCGGCGCATCGACGTCGTATTCGTGAACACCGGGCAAGTGCAGCACCAGCAGGAAGTGTTCGTTACGCACATGCAGGAAGGTTTCCGAGCCGCTGATCTCGGCGACTTCGACGGTCACTGCCAGTTCGAGGTCATCGTCGTTGCTCGGCACCAGCGAGATGTGGCTGGGACGAACGCCGAAGCGAAACTCGCCCTCGCCCACCGGGCGCAGGTCAACGTTCAACGGAAAGTGCACGAAATTGGCGAAACTCACTTCGTTGCCAGCGATGCGGCCCGGCATCAGGTTGATCGGCGGTTCGGAAAACAATTCCGCCGCCAGCACCGTCTGCGGCTGGTGATAGACCTCGGAGGACTTGCCGCTCTGGATCACCCGGCCTTCATGAAGAATGGTCGTGGTGCCGCCCAAAGCCAGGGCTTCGTTGGGTTCGGTGGTGGCGTAAATCGCAATGGTATGGCGCGCCTTGAACAGCTCGCGCATTTCCTGGCGTAGTTCTTCGCGCAGTTTGTAGTCGAGGTTGACCAGCGGCTCATCGAACAGAATCAGCTCGGCGTCCTTGACCAGCGCCCGAGCCATAGCTGTGCGTTGTTGCTGACCGCCGGAGAGTTCGAGCGGATAGCGCTGCAGAAACTTCTCGATGCGCAGCATCTTCGCAGTTTCGAGCACTTTGCTCTGGATCAGCTCGTTGGACACACCGGCCTGACGCAGTGGCGAGGCGATGTTCTCAAAGACGGTCATGGTCGGGTAATTGATGAACTGCTGATACACCATCGACACATTGCGCAGTCGCACGGGCCGTTGCGTAACATCGACGCCATTCATCAGGATACGGCCGGTGTCCGGCTTGTCCAGCCCGGCCATCAGACGCATGAGACTGGTTTTGCCGGACAGCGTGCGCCCAAGCAAAACGTTGAAGGATCCAGGTTCGAAACGCAGACACGCATCGTCAATCCAGGTCTGGCCCTCGACGGTGCGGCTGACATGCTCCAGGGTTAATGACATGGCTCGGCCTTTTTTATTTTTTGGAGTCAAGCGACCGGAGCACTAGAGCGACTTTCGTGCCAGAAATTTCAAGCTGTTGATTTACCTGAAAAACCATGGAAAAAGCGTTAACCCAAAGTTCGTTGCTGAACACAAATGAACAATCACAAATGAACAATTGAACAGTTCACCCATTGACAGTGAACAATAGTGAACAACACTCTATGGATGCTTTTTCCCTCTGTAGGAGCACGGCTTGCCGGCGATGGCGCCCTCGAAATCGCCATCGCCGGCAAGCCGTGCTCCTACAGGTTTGTAGTGTTTGAATGTCAACGCAACACCCATAAAAACAATAAAAGCCTGTTCAGAGATCAACTGCCATGGCCGCACCTGCCTCGCCGCTGTCCCACGACACCATCATCCAGGATTCCTGGTCCCGGTGCCGTGCGTTTGGCCTTGATCACCAGAGCGCTCCGGCCTTCGATCAACTTCCGGCGCAGAGCATCAAGCAATTGCTCGAGAGCCAGCATTCATTGGTGCAAACCACCCACCAGGAAGTGCTGCCGTACTACGAAAACATTCTCAGCAACTCCAACTGCCTGATCATGCTCGCCGACAATCAGGGCCAGGTGCTGACGACCTGGGGCACCCAGCGTTTTATCGAACCTAGCCTGACCCGCGGCTTCAGCGCTGGCGCCAGCTGGATGGAGCGCTGCAGCGGCACCAACGCTATCGGCACGGCGCTGGTCTGCGAGCAGGCGGTACACATCGAACACGACGAACACTTTCTCAAGGCCAACCGCTTCATGACCGGTTCCGCCGCGCCGATTTTCGATGCCGAGCGCAAGATCATCGCGGTGCTCGACGTATCCAGCGACAGCTACCTGCCACCGTCCCACACCCTGGGCATGGTCAAGATGATGAGCCAGACCGTGGAAAACCGGCTGATCCTCAACCTGTTCCATGGCCAGCATTTCCAATTGACCTTCAACACCGGCCTGAACAACCTCGACAGCCAATGGGCCGGCTTGCTGATTTTCGATGAGAGCGGCCAAGTACTCTCGGCCAACCGCCGCGCCGACAATTTGCTGGGCGTGCGCCTGTCGCGGGTCAGCGTCGAGAGCCTGTTCAAGGTCTCGTTGCTGGAGCTGCTGAATCAACCCGAAGGGCTGCCCTTCTCGCTGCAGGCTTCCGGGCGCAACCGTTTCCAGTGTTTGCTGAAAAGACCGAAACAGGTTGCGATTCAACCGCGAGTATTCGCCGAACCGGCTGTGACTGTACCCACACCGGCCATTATCAGCCTCAACACCCTGCACTTCGGCGACAGCCGTGTAGAAAAAGCTGTGCGCCAGGCCGAGCGCTTGCTGGAAAAAGACATTCCACTGTTGATCCACGGTGAAACCGGCGTTGGCAAGGAAGTGTTCGTCAAGGCTTTGCATCAGGCCAGCTCGCGCAGCAAACAGGCGTTCATTGCGGTGAACTGTGCGGCCATCCCCGCTGAACTGGTCGAATCAGAGCTGTTCGGTTACGAGAAAGGCGCGTTTACCGGTGCCAACCAGAAAGGCAGCATCGGCCTGATCCGCAAGGCGAATAAAGGCACACTGTTCCTCGACGAAATCGGCGACATGCCGCTACCGACCCAGGCCCGCCTGCTGCGAGTGCTGCAGGAGCGCTGCGTGCAACCGGTGGGCAGCAGTGAGTTGTTCCCGGTGGACATCCGCATCATTTCCGCGACCAACCGCTCATTGCGCGAGCAGGTGCAGTTGGGGCGTTTCCGCGAGGATTTGTACTACCGCATCGGCGGCCTGACTCTAGAGCTGCCGCCCTTGAGAGAGCGCAGTGATAAAGAGGCACTGTTCAAGCGTTTGTGGGAACAGCACCGCGAACCGAGCCAGTGGGCCGGCCTGAGTCGCGAGGTACTGGAGTTGTTCGGGCGCCATCCGTGGCCGGGAAACTTACGTCAGGTCAGCAGCGTAATGCAGGTGGCGCTGGCCATGGCCGAGGAACAGCCGGTGCGGCCAGAGCATTTGCCGGATGATTTTTTCGTCGATCTGGAGATGGAGCCGGTGGAGACACCCGAGCCGCTGGCCGTGGATCTGAATGACGTCGAAGATTTGAACCGGCAATTGCAGGCGGCCGGGGGCAATATTTCCTATCTGGCGCGCAGGCTGGGGGTTAGCCGCAACACCCTTTATAAAAGACTGCGCCAGACTGAGTGACAAGGGATCATTCCCACGCTCCGCGTGGGAATGCCTGAACGGACGCTCCGCGTTCGGCTCTAAATGGGACGCGGAGCGTCCCTGGATGCATTCCCACGCGGAGCGTGGGAACGATCAAAAAGCCAGCTCCCACAGGTTCTGTGGGCTGCGACGATTTTGTATACGATACGGACACTGTGGGAGCTGGCTTGCCAGCGATGGGGCCCGCCCTGTCAGCGCCGAATTCGCGAACAGCACCAAAAAACAAAAACCCGCACAAGGCGGGTTTCGTTTTGAAGCGGATCAAGCCATCAGTCAGCCAGACGCCAGGTCGTGCCGCCCTTGCCGTCTTCCAGCACCACGCCCATGGCGGTGAGCTGGTCGCGGATGCGGTCCGATTCGGCCCAGTCCTTGCCGGCACGTGCCGCCAGACGCGCAGCGATCAACGCTTCGACTTCGGCTGCGTCCACTCGCCCTTCGGCGCCGGCCTGCAGGAAGTCATCAGCCTCAAGCTGCAACACGCCCAACACGCTGGCCAGTTCTTTCATACGGGCTGCCAGACCGGCCGCGGCATTGAGATCGCTCTCGCGCAGACGGTTGATCTCGCGGACCATCTCGAACAGCACCGCACAAGCTTCCGGCGTGCCGAAGTCGTCGTTCATCACCTGAGTGAAACGCTCGACGAAA
Source organism: Pseudomonas sp. Sample_22 (assembly GCF_004307635.1). NCBI lineage: Bacteria > Pseudomonadati > Pseudomonadota > Gammaproteobacteria > Pseudomonadales > Pseudomonadaceae > Pseudomonas > Pseudomonas sp. Sample_22. The sequence goes on along the minus strand of NZ_RCNY01000094.1, from coordinate 9,395 downwards.
GCTTCGCCGCCGGCCGGGGCTACGCTCGGCAGGCCTTTCAACGCATGGTAGAAACGCTCCAGAGCGCCTTTGGCGTCCTTGAGGTTGTCTTCCGAATAGTTGATGGCGCTGCGGTAATGGCTCGACACCAGCAGGTAACGCACGACTTCCGGGTGGTACTTGTCGAGCACGTCGCGGATGGTGAAGAAGTTGTTCAAGGACTTGGACATCTTCTCGCCATTGATGCGAATCATGCCGCAATGCATCCACGCGTTGGCATAGGTCTTGCCGGTGGCCGCTTCACTCTGGGCGATTTCGTTTTCGTGGTGCGGGAACTCGAGGTCGCTGCCGCCACCATGAATGTCGAACGTCTCACCGAGGCAGCAGGTCGACATCACCGAGCATTCGATGTGCCAGCCCGGACGCCCGGCGCCCCACGGGGATTCCCAGCTCGGCTCGCCCGGCTTGGCGGCCTTCCACAGCACGAAGTCCAGCGGGTCCTGCTTGGACTCGTCGACTTCGATGCGGGCGCCGATACGCAGGTCTTCGATCTTCTTGCGCGACAGCTTGCCATAGCCCATGAATTTGCCGACGCGGTAGTACACGTCGCCATTGCCCGGGGCGTAGGCGTAACCCTTGTCGATCAGGGTCTGGATCATCGCGTGCATGCCCGGGATGTGATCCGTGGCGCGCGGCTCCATGTCAGGTTTCTTGATGTTCAGGCGCGCTTCATCTTCGTGCATCGCCGCGATCATGCGCTCGGTCAAGGCTTCGAACGACTCGCCGTTCTCGTTGGCCCGGTTGATGATCTTGTCGTCGATGTCGGTGATGTTGCGCACGTAGGTCAGGTCGTAACCGCTGAACCGCAGCCAGCGGGTCACCAGGTCGAACGCGACCATGCTGCGGCCGTGGCCGAGGTGGCAGTAGTCGTACACGGTCATGCCGCACACGTACATGCGCACCTTGTTGCCATCGAGCGGCTTGAAGACTTCTTTGCTCTTGGTGAGCGTGTTGTAAATCGTTAGCACGTTAACTTCCTTGAATCACTGGCCCCACGAATCACGCAGGGTCACGGTACGGTTGAATACCGGCTGACCTGGTTTCGAGTCCTTGATGTCCGCGACGAAGTAGCCTTCGCGCTCGAACTGGAAACGGTCTTCCGGCTGTGCGTTGCCCAGCGAGGGTTCAGCACGACAACCGGTGAGTACCTGCAGCGAATCAGGGTTGATGTTGTCCAGGAAACTGGCGCTGTCTTCGGCCTTCTCCGGGTTCGGAGAACGGAACAGACGATCGTACAGACGCACTTCGCACTCGACGCTGGCAGCGGCCGGCACCCAGTGGATCACGCCTTTGACCTTGCGGCCTTCCGGGTTCTTGCCCAGGGTGTCCGGGTCGTACGAGCAACGCAGCTCGACGATGTTGCCGTCGGCGTCCTTGATCGCTTCGTCGGCGCGTATCACGTAGCTGCCACGCAGACGCACTTCACCGGCCGGTTCCAGGCGCTTGTAGCCCTTCGGCGGCTCTTCCATGAAGTCTTCGCGGTCGATGTAGATTTCGCGGGCGAACGGCAAGGCGCGCACGCCCATGTCTTCCTTCGGATGACGCGGCAGTTCGAGGTTCTCGACCTGGCCTTCCGGGTAATTGGTGATCACGACTTTCAGCGGACGCAACACGCACATGGCACGCGGCGCACTCTGGTCGAGGTCGTCACGGATGCTGAACTCGAGCATGCCGAAGTCGACCACGCCGTCGGAACGGTTGGTGCCGATCATTTCGCAGAAGTTGCGGATCGATTTCGGCGTGTAACCACGGCGGCGGAAGCCCGACAGCGTGGACATGCGCGGGTCGTCCCAGCCATTGACGTGCTTTTCATCGACCAGTTGCTTGAGCTTGCGCTTGCTGGTGATGGTGTAGTTCAGGTTCAGGCGGCTGAACTCGTACTGGCGCGGGTTGGCCGGTACCGGCAGGTTTTCGAGGAACCACTCGTACAGCGGACGGTGGCTTTCGAACTCCAGGGTGCAGATCGAATGGGTGATGCCTTCGATGGCGTCCGACTGACCGTGGGTGAAGTCGTAGTTCGGGTAAATGCACCACTTGTCACCGGTCTGGTGGTGGTGCGCGTGACGGATGCGATACATGATCGGATCACGCAGGTTCATGTTCGGCGACGCCATGTCGATCTTGGCCCGCAGCACACGTGCGCCGTCCGGGAATTCACCGGCCTTCATGCGGGCGAACAGGTCCAGGTTCTCTTCGACGCTGCGGTCGCGGAACGGGCTGTTCTTGCCCGGCTCGGTCAGGCTGCCACGGTATTCCTTGGCTTGCTCAGGGGTCAGGTCGTCGACATAGGCCTTGCCGGACTTGATCAGTTCCACCGCCCAGTCGTGCAACTGGTCGAAATACTGCGAGGCGTAGCGCACTTCGCCGGACCATTCGAAACCCAGCCATTTGACGTCGCTTTCGATTGCGTCGATGTATTCCTGGTCTTCCTTGGCCGGGTTGGTGTCGTCGAAGCGCAGGTGCGTGACGCCGCCGAACTCCTGGGCCAGGCCGAAGTTCACGCAGATCGACTTGGCGTGACCGATGTGCAGGTAGCCGTTGGGCTCAGGCGGGAAACGGGTGACGATCTGCGTGTGCTTGCCCGAGTCCAGGTCTGCCTGGATGATCGGCCGCAGGAAGTTGACCGGCACGGCTGGGCCGGTCTTGGCATTCGAGGTAGGGTCGACAGTGGGCTTGCTCATAGGATCCTTGAACGTACAAGTGCGTGGCCGTAATGAAGGCCGGACAAAACAAAGCCGCTATCATAGCCGATGCCGTCAAGCACCTGACAGAGCGCACCTGCAAACGGTCGCATTTAATGAACCGTAAATGAAAAACAGCCTCGAAATTCGCGTCTGTCACGCTAAACTGCGCGTCTCGGCCGCAAAAGGCTGAACCGGTGACGGGACGCTGAAGTCCCAAAATCCACGAATTCCTTGAAAGAGTAGTAATCATGACCCAAGTCAAACTGACCACCAACCATGGCGACATCGTCCTGGAACTGAACGCTGAGAAGGCACCGATCACCGTTGCCAACTTCATCGAGTACGTCAAAGCCGGTCACTACGAAAACACCGTTTTCCACCGTGTCATCGGTAACTTCATGATCCAGGGCGGCGGTTTCGAGCCAGGCATGAAAGAAAAGAAAGACAAGCGTCCAAGCATCCAGAACGAAGCTGACAACGGTCTTTCCAACGACAAGTACACCGTCGCCATGGCCCGAACCATGGAGCCGCATTCGGCTTCCGCGCAGTTCTTCATCAACGTGGCTGACAACAGCTTCCTCAACCACAGCGGCAAGAACGTTCAGGGCTGGGGTTACGCGGTATTCGGCAAAGTGACCGCCGGCACCGACGTCGTCGACAAGATCAAAGGCGTGGCCACCACTTCCAAGGCCGGCCACCAGGACGTACCAGCAGACGACGTGATCATCGAGAAAGCCGAGATCATTGAGTGATATTGCTGATTTCAGACTTGCATCTGGAAGAGGAGCGCCCGGACATTACCCGGGCGTTTCTGGATTTGCTCGCCGGACGCGCCCGCTCGGCGAGTGCGCTGTACATCCTGGGCGACTTTTTCGAGGCGTGGATTGGCGACGACGCCATGAGCCCTTTCCAGCGTTCCATCTGCCAGGCCCTGCGCGAATTGAGCGACAGCGGCACGGCGATTTTTCTGATGCACGGCAATCGCGACTTCATGCTGGGCCAGGCCTTTTGCAAACAGGCTGGCTGCACCTTGCTGAAGGACCCGAGCGTCGTGCAGTTCAACGGAGAGCCGGTGCTGTTGATGCACGGTGACAGCCTCTGCACCCGCGACGAAGCCTACATGAAGCTGCGTCGCTACCTGCGCAACCCGATCACCCTGTTCATCCTGCGTCATCTGCCCTTGAGCACCCGGCATAAGCTGGCGCGCAAGCTGCGCAGTGAAAGCCGCGCACAAACCCGAATGAAGGCCAATGACATCGTCGATGTCACGCCCCTGGAGATTCCGCGGATCATGCAGCAGTACGGCGTGAAAACGCTGATCCACGGCCATACCCACCGGCCCGCCATCCACAAGCTGCAACTGGGCGACCAGGCGGCACGGCGCATTGTGCTGGGGGATTGGGATCGTCAGGGTTGGGCATTGCAGGTCGATGAGCAAGGCTTTGCATTGGCGCCGTTTGATTTCACCCCGCCAGCGCAATGATCGTTCCCACGCTCTGCGTGGGAATGCAGCCCGGGACGCTCCGCGTCCCCAATCAAAAGCCGAACGCGGAGCGTCCGTAGAGGCATTCCCACGCAGAGCGTGGGAACGATCTGTTTCGTGTTTGACTCAATGCCCGGCAGACGCCGCAGGCCCGGCCTTGGCGGTAAACGGCGGCTTGGCCAGCCACACGATGAGTATCAGCCCCATGAACATCCAGCCCAGCAGGGTGAAGTAATCCACCGTGGACATGATGTACGCCTGGCTGATCACCATCTGATCCAGTTGCGTGTAGGCCTTGGCCCCTGCCCCGCCCAGCTGCGTCAACGTCTCGTGGGTTACCGGGTCGAACTGGGTGATGCTTTCGGTCAGATACGCATGGTGCTGGTCCGCCCGGCGAATCCAGATCCAGGTGGTCAGCGATGCCGCAAAACTGCCGCCCAGCGTGCGCAAGAACGTTGCCAACCCGGAGCCATCGGCAATCTGCTGCGGCGGCAGGTCCGAGAGCAGGATGGTCAGGGTCGGCATGAAGAACAGCGCCACGCCAATGCCCATGAACAGCTGCACCATGGCGATGTGCTGGAAATCCACTTCGTTGGTGAACCCGGCGCGCATGAAACAGCTCAGGCCGATGGCCAGGAACGCCAGCCCTGCCAGCAAGCGCATATCGAACCTCGGCGCGTATTTACCGACAAAAGGTGACAGCAGCACCGGCAAGATGCCCAACGGCGCCACGGCAAAACCGGCCCAGGTTGCGGTGTAGCCCAGTCGCGTCTGCAACCATTGCGGCAGGATCAGGTTGATCCCGAAGAACCCGGCATACCCCAGAATCAACACGATGGTGCCGTAGCGGAAGTTGCGGTGAGCAAACAGCCGCAGGTTGACCACCGGATGCTCGTCGGTCATTTCCCAGATCACGAAAAATGCCAGAGCAACCACCGAAATCACCGAACCGATGACGATGAAGCTCGATTCGAACCAGTCGGCGTCGTTGCCTTTATCCAACACAATCTGCAAGGCACCGACGCCAATGATCAAGGCGATCAGGCCGACGTAATCCATCGGCTGGCGGCTGGTGACCACCGGACGCTTCTTCATCTGTTGGGTCACCACCCACGCGGCGAACAGGCCGATCGGCACGTTGATGAAGAAGATCCACGGCCAGCTGTAACTGTCGGTGATCCAGCCGCCGAGGATCGGCCCGGCAATCGGTGCCACCACCGTGACCATCGCCAAAAGCGCCAGGGCCATCCCCCGTTTTGCCGGGGGATAGACCGCAATCAGCAGCGTTTGGGTCATCGGATACAACGGCCCCGCGACCACGCCTTGCAGGACTCGGAACCCTACGAGTTCCGGCATGGACGTCGAGATCCCGCACAGAAACGACGCGATCACGAACAGCAACGTGGCCCAGACGAACAGCTTCACTTCACCAAAACGGCGGCTCAGCCAACCGGTCAGCGGCAGGGCGATGGCGTTGCTCACCGCAAACGAAGTGATCACCCAGGTGCCCTGCTCCGCACTCACCCCGAGGTTGCCGGAAATCGTCGGCAACGCCACGTTGGCGATGGTGGTGTCGAGCACTTGCATGAAGGTCGCCAGCGACAGGCCGATGGTACTCAGCAGCAGGCTGGGCGGGGTGAAAGACGCGTTATTGCTCATTGCGAATCCTTTGACACCTGATTGACGCTATGGAGCGGGCCTTTGTGGCGAGGAAGCTTGCTCCCGCCGGGGCGCGAAGCGGCCCTAAAAGCTTTACGACTGCTTCGCAGCCGAGCGGGAGCAAGCTCCCTCGCCACAAAGGCCCGCACCTGAGGAGTGTGATCTCAGCGGTGGGCGGTCTTGCTGACCGCGGCGCTGTTGTCGTGGATCAGCTGCGTGATCATGGCGTCGGCTTCGGCCAGTTGACGGTCATAAATGCCAGTGCTGAACGAAGCTTTTTGCGGGGGCTGTTGCGCCAGCACCGGGCCGCTCTGGTCGTGCAAGTCCACATCCACCACGGTCGACAGGCCGACCCGCAAGGGGTGTTTGGCCAGTTCTTCGGCGTTGACGTGAATCCGTACCGGCACCCGTTGCACGATCTTGATCCAGTTACCGGTGGCATTCTGCGCGGGCAGCAAGGCAAACGCGCTACCGGTACCGGCGCCGAGGCTGTCGATGGTGCCGCTGTATTTCACGTCACTGCCGTAGAGGTCGGTTTCGATTTCCACGGGCTGACCGATACGCATGTCACGCAGCTGGGTTTCCTTGAAATTGGCGTCGATCCACAACTGATTCAGGGGGATAACCGCCATCAGCGCTTCACCCGGCTGCACCCGCTGGCCCAGCTGCACGGTGCGTTTGGCCACGTAACCGGTCACCGGCGCGATCAACGTGCTGCGGGCATTGTTCAGGTAAGCCTGACGCAACTGTGCGGCAGCGGCCATCACGTCCGGGTGCGAGGACACCACGGTGTCATCGACCAGAGCACTGGTGGTCTTGAGCTTCTGCTGCGCGTTGGCCAAGGCGTTTTGCGCAGAGGTCAGGTCGTCACGAGCGTGAGACAGTTCTTCCTGGGAAATCGCCCCGCCGACGGCGAGGTTTTTTCGGCGGTTGAAGTTGTCCTGGGCTTTCTGCACTTCGGCTTGCTGGGCGTTGACCTGCGCTTTCATGCCGTCGACGTCGCTGTACAAGCCGCGCACCTGACGCACCGTGCGCGCCAGATTGGCCTGGGCACTTTGCAACCCGACTTCGGCGTCGTTGGGGTCGAAATTCACCAGCACCTGACCTTCCTGGACCAGATCGCCGTCATCGGCACCGATGCTCACGACGGTGCCGGTGACCAGCGGAGTGATTTCCACCACGTTGCCATTTACATAGGCATCATCGGTGCTTTCACTCCAGCGCCCGAAGAATTCGTGGTAAGCCCAGACGCCCGCACCGCCGAGCACGACGACCATGGCAAGCACCAGCAACAGGAACTTGCGCTTGCCCGCGTTGGGATTGGCCGGGGTGGTTTGCGGGGATTGAGTTGTATCGGCAGTGGCCATGACAAGTACCTTGAATTAGTGAGTCAGCGTGGCTGGAGCAGTGTTGGCCGAGGCAATGGCCTCAGGCTGAAACCCGCCACCCAGCGCCTGTATCAGTTGGATCGACAGATCGATCTGCTCGGCATTCAGGTTGGCCAGCTGCCGCTGGGCCTGGAGCAGTTGCTGCTCGATGCTGAGCACGTCCAGGTAGTTACCGATGCCGGAACCGTAACGCTGGACCACGGTGTTGTAAGAATCCTGGGCGATGTCGGTGGCGTGTTGCTGGGCGGCAATCTGCCGGCCGACATCGCGCAACTGGTTGATGCTGTCACTGACATCCCCCAGCGCTTTCACCAGGTTTTTGTTGTACTGCGCCACCGCCAGGTCGTAGTCGGCGTCGCGGGAGTCGAGGTCGGCACGCAACCGGCCACCGTCGAAAATCGGTACGGAAATGGTCGGCGCCACATTGAAGAAACGGCTGGCCGAACCGAACATTGCATCGCCCAACAACGATTCGGTACCGGCCGCAGCGCTGAGGTTCAGGTTCGGATAGAACTGCGTCTTGCCGGCGTCGATGTTTTTGCTCGCCGCCTCGACCCGCCAGCGCGCGGCCACCAGGTCAGGGCGGCGACCCAGCAACTCGGCCGGCAGCACCGACGGCAACGCCACGGCACCCGGCTTGAGAATGTTCGGCCGGGCGATTTCATTGCCGCGGTCAGGACCTTTGCCCAGCAACACCGCCAAGGCGATCTTGGCGGATTGCAGGCGTTTTTCGGCGTCGATCAGATTGGCTTCGGAGGTCGCTTCCAGGCTTTCGGTCTGCTGGAACTGATACTGGCTGTCGATCCCGGAACTCAGGCGGCGCTGGCTCAGGTCGAGCATTTGCCGGGTGCGCTTGAGGTCTTCGGCGGACAGGTCGTAGACGATGTGCGCCTGCCCCAGATCGCTATAGGCACGCGCAACATCGGCGGACAAGGTCAGTTGCGCCGCCTGCTGGTCGATTTCAGCGGCGCGAGCCTGGCCCAGCGCGGCTTCCCAGGCGTCGCGCTGACCACCCCAGAGATCGAAGTTGTAATTGAAACTGGCAGCGATGTTACGCACGGTGGAATAGTTGCCACCCTGCCCCAGCGGGTCCTGATCCCGCGCCAGTCGCGAACGGCTGACACCGGCGCTGGCATCGAGGGTCGGCATGCGTGCGGCATCGGCGGCGTAGGCGGCGGCGCTGGCCTGATGGGTGCGGGCGTCGGCGATCTGCATGTCGGGGCTGTCGCGCAGTGCTTCGCGGATCAGGCCATCGAGTTGCGGATCACCCAGGCTCTTCCACCAATCGCTTTTCGGCCAGGCTGCGGGCGATAGCGTCACGCCGCTGAGGGATTGCCCGGCCTTGAGGTTTTTTGCCTCGAGGCTGACACCTACGGTGTGCAGCCCGCTGTAGCTGGCGCAACCGGCCAGGCTCATGGCAAACAGCACCAGACTCAGGCCGGTGCGCAAGGTTTTACTGTTCATTGTTACCACCCAAGCGCAGCACGGTGATTGAGTCACCGGCTGCCAGCAGAATTTTCTTCAGGATCAGTTCCAGGGTTTTCAGTTCTTCCGGGCTGATGGCGCCCGCCAGTTCGTTCATGGCCTCGGCACCGATGTTCGGCAGACGATTCGCCAAGGCCTGGCCTTGTTCCGTCAGCACCAACTGCACTTGCCGGCGATCCGCCTCGGAGCGTTGGCGCGCGAGGAAGCCTTTCTGTTCCAGACGATCGAGCATGCGAGTCATCGAGCCGCTATCCAGCGACAGGTGCCGACACAACTCACCCGGTGAATCGACACCGTACTGGGCCATGATGATCAGCACCTTGAACTGCGCGGCGGTGATGCCGTGAGGTTCCATGTGCGTGTCAATGATCCGGTCCTTGAGCAATGCGGCTCGCCCCAGCAGGAGACCGAGATGGCAGTTGTGAAAGTCGTCTGGCGCGAAATGTTTCATCTGAACACCGATTAGCTGCCTAGGCAGTGAATGTATGTCGAGATGTTACTGCCTAGACAGTGAATGTCAACGTAATAGTTAGGTTGCTTTGTAAATAGTTGACCAGTGGCGTCGGGTTTCAGTGCGGCTTAGGGGTATCTGGGAGAAGTTTGTTGGCTGGCAGGCCGTCATCGCTGGCAAGCCAGCTCCCACAGGGACAGAGGACA